>NZ_AFOC01000021.1:0-39573 GCF_000224455.1 endosymbiont of Riftia pachyptila (vent Ph05) | reverse complement strand
CTTCCGACCTCAGAAGCATCTGTGGCAAAGCTCCAGAATTTTTTTATGCCCTCCTTCGTGTCAACAATTAGAAGTCGACGCTGTGCTCGACTTGCCCCAACATATGCGCCATTGAAGAAGTATTCCAAACCTATTGTCTCTTCCCGTGGCAGTCTTGACCCTCGATGCTCTGCGATCTTTTGCATAACCTCAACATGCCCATCACACATGGAATGCTCACCAAATTTATAGAGCACGACGCGCCCAAACTCGAGCCCCTTCGCACGCATAGGACTTAAAACATTACGTGTAATTTCACCTTTTTCATCCAATGCGATAGTTCTCAGATATTCATCATTCTCCAAAAACGCTTTTTCCTCTCCCTCTTGGCAGGGCACTATGATAACCAGCTCTGATTGGTCCTTTAGCTTTCCTTGAGTCCCAAGATCAAGTTCAAAATATGCCGGATGCGCTCCCTCATCAATAGCCCAGGCTTTTTGGGGAGTGACGTCAGAAATACCAAACAACTCCGCTCTCTTAAGTTGCAACAAATTACAAAAACGAACGATGCTCGCCGTAGAGCGGTAGTTGTACGCGAGTTCCTTAAATGTCAAGTCTACTTTTCCACGTTGATCCGGATCGAGTTGGCGCACAATGTTATCGTGAAAATTGGCTTTAATAGCGTCCCACCTGAACCCAGTTGGATTTAGGGTCTGAAATGGGTCGCCTGCAAAAGCATAAGGAATTCGCCTCAGGTAATACGGTTCAATACGTTTAGTAGAGAAACTGGACAATCGAAAGATCAATTCTAGTTCGATGGTAGTAAAGTCCTGCGCCTCGTCACAGAACACACCAGGAAACTCGGAAAGCACTAAGTTCTGATCTAACGCTTTACGGGCTAAGTCTTGGTCATCCCAGTAGCCCTCCTTCTCACAAATATCCCTATACCAACCATTCCACACTTTATCCCAAACCAGCTCAAATGTGTCTGGTTTTACTGTAATTTCGTCCCGCGGCAACTCGGCATAATTATCTGGATCAAAATACTCGGATTCTCCGGTACTTTTCCCCTTAATGTAGGTACGCAAAGTATGCCACGCTACTTCTGGCGATACTTTGCGCAACCTTGGATCGGGACCTTGCAAAAGGGTAGTATACATATCTCGAAACAGATGAAAGTCGATGTACTTTTTCTTGTCAAAACCATTACCATTCAGCAAGGACAACAAGAACTCACGAAAGTACACAAATGCTCGATCAAACTCCGCTCGCATTTTTTTATCATGCAAATCCACAGTCTCCGCTGCTGCCAACTTCCCCGCACCACAACGAAAGATATCCTCCACTAGATTGCGCGCATTCTCCAATAGGCGTTCGTTGTAGGTCAGGTATAAGGGAGGATTCGGCAAACGCCTATCAGACGAACGGGCTAAATGGGCATGGAGATATTCAGCGAACAGGTACTGCAAGATGGTCGATTTCCCACTGCCAGGACGTCCGTTGATAAACAGGGGGAATCCACCCGGCTTACTAGGATCCAGAACGTGATTCAGCACATCGCTTTCTTCGGGAGACAATGCCAAATTCGCTTCCACACTAGCTTGAGTTGACTCCCAAATCTCACGATCGTATAGGATGAAATCAGGATAGGCACGTGCAGCGTTACGCAATAATACGGTCTCGTCAAAATTACGGGATTCTTCCAGTAGTCTTTTTGCCTCAACAGCTAGTGAACCTGGGTCGTAATCAGCTTCTTCTCCTTCCAGAGGTGCTATGAGAAAAAGACTACCTTCATCTGGGAAATAATGATAAAGCACGCGAATATTATACTTGTCATGATGATATTCACCATGAGCTTTACAATCCCCTTTTATTTCCTCGCAGATCTTTTCTAAAACTTCCCAGATAGGCGTCAACAAACCTTGCTTTCCTTGAGTCTCCCTTATCTGTTTTATTGCGCGAATCCAGATGGGGCTTTCGAGTATTGCGAGCTGCCCCATTTCATGTTCCCGGTCTAACAGGAGATATTCAAGCTCTATGTCACTCGGCTGCTGCTTAGGCTTAACTGGTTTCGAGCGAACTTCCTTAAGGAAATCTACTAAATCATCATCTTTTGGTTGTGGCACCCGAATTCTGCTGAAGAAGGAATCATAGTCATTTCCGATTTCATATTTATATACATGGCGTAGAAAACACAGGATTACATCTTCACTATCAAAAACTTCTGCGATAATCAGTCGCGTACGGCCAATACGCTTTTTCAGAAAAGGCCGCGGATGCCTCTCTAAGCCTAGAGTACTTTGTTCCTTTAGAAGCTTGGTTTTTAGCTTTTCTATATCATCTAACGTACCGATCCTTCGCGCGTCATCATAGCAATCCCCTGTGATATACACGTATAGCATCCCGAACCCCTTATAATTCAATCCGTGTTTACATATTTACAGCTTTCTCGCAGCAAGCATTCTTGACTAGTTTACTTCGTTAGATCAGACCGAATTCTATCCCTTACTTAACGGTCTGATACCCCGTGTTACCGGGCCACATCGAACAAAATCCTATCACAAATCACATAACGTTTTCCCTTCCTCCCCACCCCCGTTTTCCCGAAGATGCTGCCTCGTTACCGGACCTAATTTCCGGAGGGGTTCCACGCATTACGAGGAAAGCGGGATGTGCCAGTCGAAAAACGCTGCGACGTTGCCCAATGCCGGCCCTGCGAATCCGCCCGAGGCGGATCCGGATGCACGAAGTGTGCCCGAGGAGCACACACCAGGGGTGGCACACATTAAGCCGGCTCCAATCAGCGACCTCCCACAGGAGGTACGGGATGTACTTGTTGCCGCAGGGAAACTCTACTCGGCCATCGGTGAACATGCCCCTGGCATCTTGCTTCCGCAAGAGGTGGAACAGGAATGGAAACGCCTCGGCGAGTGCTTGGCCTGGTTGCAGCGTTAGCGTCGCTGATCCCTGGACCCATTCACGCGGATGATCTGGCGGCATGTTTCCACGAGGCTGGAGGACGCTACGGCATTGCCCCCGTCCTCCTGCGGGCCATCGCCGAAGTAGAGAGCGGGCTCGACCCGCGAGCGATGAATATCAATGCGGACGGGACGGCCGACATCGGGCTGATGCAGATCAACTCATGGTGGTTTCCCGTCCTGAAGCAGTACGGCATCGAGCCACGGGATCTTTGGGACCCCTGCCTCAGCATCAGTGTAGGCGCCTGGATCCTGGCCGGTAACGTCCGGCAATTCGGCTATGGCTGGCGGGCCGTTGGCGCCTACAACGCCGGCACGAGAAGAGACCAAACAACAGAACGACGACGTGAAGATTATGCGATCAGGGTTTATAGGCATCTGCCTTGCGGTGCTGGCCGGTTGTGCCTCGACACCACCCAGTCAGAGTGAATCGAGCGCACCGGCAAGACTGGGTGTGACACAGCAGCCGTCCGTCGCGCACCGGGACGCACAATCGTTCTATGTGGTGTGTGCGGACTGTCCCGGCCCGACACCAAAGACGCCATTCAGCGAGACAAACAAACCGCTCACTCAACAACCGGTAGCGATGACCGAACCGGTCAAGAACAGCGCCATGAATGGAGCCGGTAGGGCCACGCAGACTGTCAAAGCCGAGGCGCCCAAGCCACAGACGAAGGTTTTGTTTGCCGCCCATTTCGCCTTCGGCACTGCGCAGCTATCGGCCGCCGACAGGCAGGCCCTGCAAGACCTGCTGCCCGAACTCAGGAAACAACGGCTCACCATCGTGGGCCACACCGACAGCGTCGGTCCCCAGGACTTCAACGACTGGCTGGCGCTGCGCCGCGCGCAATCGGTGAAGAACTATCTGGCCACGCTCGGGCTGGATCCCGAACTTATCCGTGTCAGCGGTCGCGGCAAGTGCTGTTACCTGCAAGCCAACGACACCGCCCTCGGCCGGGCGGCCAACCGCCGTGCCGAGATCAGACCCGAACCTTTGGATACCCCGAGCAAGGGCCATTCAACTGCAAACCAACCTGGAGGTAATACACCATGACTCGAACCATCGCCTTCCACCAGTCCGCTGCGCTGCTGGCGATCCTGCTGCTGCCGGGGATCGCCGTGGCCGCGACCACGGGCGCGGAGTTCCAGAGCGCCTATCAGTTCTTCTACGATGCGGCGACCGGCTATCTCGGCCGCGGCATCGCCATTGTCGGCGGCCTGATCGGCCTTGGTTACGGCGCCGCCAAGGGCAGTCCGTTGCCCGCCATACTGGGCGTGATCCTGGCGGTGTTCGGGGCGCTGGGCCCGACCATCATCGACGCCATCTTCGGTTCCGCCGTGGTGTAGGCGTGGAACAGGAGAACTACCTGATCCCCCGCCGGCTCGACGATCCGCCCCAGTTCTTTTTCTGGGACGCGGACGAGGCCATCCTGGTGATCTTTTTCACCCTGATGGGAGCCTTGCTCAGCCAGATCCTCGTCGGCGTCGTCATCGGCCTGCTGTTGTCCCGCGGCTTCGCGCGGGTGAAGGCGGAAGGCGGCCGGGGGATCATCGTCCGCTTCCTCTACTGGTACACCCCGTCGCAGTGGTGGTTTCGGGGGCGTGCGCCCAGTCACGTCCGGGAGTACGTGGGATGAGGGAGAGCCGCTACCGTTCCCTGCTCGCGGAAACTCTCTGGCGGCGCAACCTGTGGATGGCCGTCGCCCTGGCGATGGCCGTCTCCAACATGGGTCTGGCGTACTGGGTGATCAATACCGACGTGCGGGAGAAGACCATCGTAATCCCGCCGGTGTTCGAGAAGACCTTCTGGGTGCATGGCGACGAGGTGTCGCCCGAGTACCTGGAACAGATGGCGGTGTTCTTCGCGAGCCTCGCGCTCACCTACAACCCCGACAACATCGACCACCAAGTGGGCCTGTTCCTGCGTTACGCGGATTCCAAGAGCTACGGCGCCCTCGCCGCCAAACTGCAAGGCGACGCGCAAAAGATCAAGCGCAACCGCCTCTCCTCGGTGTTCTACCCCCAGGAGATCCGGCTCAAGGGTCAACAGGCCGCCCTCACCGGCCAACTCACCACCCTGGTGGGCAACAAACAGACCGAACAACGCCAGGCCCGATTCCTGATCCGGTTCGTCTACCGGGACGGCCGGCTGTTCGTCTCGAAATTCACGGAGGTCCAAGACAGTGCGAATCCGTTTGCTACTGACGGCGATACTGCTGAACCTGAGTCTTGAGGCCCACGCCCTGCAGCTCGTGGAAGTGGTGGACGGCCAGACCGTCACCATCAAGGTGTCCATCAGGGATCTCACCCGCATCGCCATGGCGGATGGAGGCCGGATCACGCGCGTCTGGGGCCTGGAGGACCACATGCAGGTCGAACCCGACCGGGAGGGCGGCCAGGTGTTTCTGCGTCCCGTGCCCGGCATGACGGCCCGGGCCTTCAGCTTCTTCGTCCGGGACGACCAGGGGGACACCCATACCCTGCTGGCGGTGCCCGTGGACATGCCGTCGGACACCGTACTGCTCCGCCCGAAGAACCGTGCCGCCGCTGCACACGCTTCGGGTCACGACGCCCATTCCATCCCCTACGTCGAGCGGATCAAGCACCTGGTCCGGGACATGGCGCGCGGCGCGGTGCCCAACGGCTACCTCCCCGCCGCCGAGGGGCGGGAGATCCCGCTGTGGGCCGAGGCCAGGGTCGTGCTGGTCACACGCTTTGACGGCGATTTCACCGGCGAGGTGTACCGGCTCACCAACGTCTCGGACGAGGAGATGCGCCTGGACGAGCGGGAGTTTGCGGCCCTGGCCGCCGACATCAAGGCGGTGGCCATCGTGGAGCACAACCTGGCCCCGCAGCAGTCGACCCGGATCTACCTGGTCAGGGAGGGACGGTAGATGGAAGACAGCCGGGCTATCCGCCGCCGCCAAGCCTGGATCACCATCGCCGCCGTGGGCGCCGTGGTCTCGCTGGTGGTGCTGGGCCTCTACCTCTCCGATCCCTCCCGCCGGATCGAGCAGGCCGTCAAGGCACGGGAGGTGATCAAGAGCTACCGCACCCCGGCCAACAGCCTGGACCCGAGCGAGGTCTGGATCACCCGTTCCGAGAGCGAACTGCAGAACATCAAGCAGACGAACGAGGCGCTGCGGCGCGAGATGGACGACCTGCGCAGCCAATTGGAGCGGTTGCAACGCCAGCAACGCGACAAGGCGCAGACTACCCCCCGGACACTGCTACCGCCTCCCACGTCGAAACCGCAGGCGTCGGCCAACTCCGCTTCCGGCAGTCTGATGCCGTCGGTTCAGGGCGACCGCATCAAGGAAACCGTCGCCAAACAGCTTCTGCCTCCGCCACCACCCCCGCCAAGACGGCTGGACAGCACCCGCCGCGGCACCACCGCACGTGCCGGTACGCCGCCGGGCATCCTGGTGGTCGACCTCGCCCCGGCCGGCAACGTCCCGGACGGCAAGACCACCACGCGCAAAGCCGGCAATGGCGAGGCTGCCGCCGACAAGGTCACCCACCACGTGCGCGACTTTCTCCCGGCCGGGGCGTTCGCCAAGGCGGTGCTGCTCTCCGGTCTCGACGCACCCACCGGCGGACTCGCCAAGACCAACCCGCAGCCGGTGCTGCTGCGCCTCGTGGACCACGGCACCCTGCCCAACCGCTTCCGGTCGCGGGTACGGGAGTGCTTCGTCACCGCCGCCGGCTACGGGGACCTGGCCTCCGAACGCGCCTACCTGCGGCTCGAGAAACTGAGCTGCGTATTGCGCGACGGCACCGTGCTGGAGGTCGCCCTGAAAGGCTTCGTCACGGGCGAGGACGGCAAGGCGGGCCTTCGCGGCCGGGTGGTGAGCAAGCAGGGCCAGTTGATCGCCCGCGCACTGGTCGCCGGCGTGGCCGGCGGGATCGGCAACGGCGTCGCCCAGTCGTTCACGTCCTTGTCCACCAGCGCCCTTGGCAACGTGCAGAGCATCGATCCCGGCAACATCGCCCAGTACGGGGTCGCCAACGGTTTCGCCTCGGCACTGGACCGCATCGCCCAGTGGTACCTGGAACGGGCCAACGAGGTCTATCCGGTCCTCGAGGTGGATGCCGGCCGGGCCGTGGAAGTCGTGCTGAACGAAGGACTCGAGCTCGGGCCTGTCGGCGCCTATCCAGACCGCAGCGTTGCCGCCCCAAAAGACGCCAGGCAAGGCGCGAGGAGAGAAGTTTGGTGACTCCAAATGAACGACGAGCAACGCAGCATGGCGTCTTTTGGGGCGCAACCCGGAGGGACGGGGCCTTTTTGCCGCGATACGGCGTTGCACCTCGCTTATGTACATCGAGTACACGGCGCTCGGTGCGCCTTGTCTCGCGGCAAAAGGGCCTCCGTCGCTGTGGCCTGGATAGGCGTCGACAGGCCCCGGGTGGACCTGCTCAATAACGCCAACGATACCGGAGGACCCTCATGAACCTGAGCCACAAGATTCTCTTCGGCCTGCTCCTGACGCTCGCGGGCGGACTCGGCCATGCGGCCGAGCCGGCGCAAGACCGCACCAAACCGCCTGCCCTCGACGGCATGTTCCCGACGCCGTCTACCTCCTCCATCCCTGAAGTCGTCTCGCAGAACAAGTCCATCCCCGGACAAGACTTCGCCGCCATCGAACGGAGCGTCCGGCAGGCCATGCCGTCGACGAAAATCGATGCCATTACGCCGACTCCGATTCCGGGGCTGGTGGAGATCGTGGCCGGACAGAACGTCCTCTATGCGGACACCTCGGGCCGCTGGCTGCTGGTGGGTCACCTCTACGATCTCAAGACCGCGCGGGACGTGACCGCCGAGCGCAAGGCACAGCTCTCGCGCCTCGATTGGCAGGAACTGCCCCTGGAGGCGGCCGTACACTACGGCGAAGGTCCGTTGAAACTCGCCATCTTCTCCGATCCCGACTGCCCCTGGTGCCGCAAGCTCAACAAGGCCTTGCGGCAGGCGGAGGGCATCGAGGTGTGGGAGATCATGTTCCCCGTCCCCGCCCTGCATCCGGAGGCCCGCGACAAGGCGGCGCGCATTCTCTGTCACGCGCAGCCGGCAGAGGCCCTCGCCCGGGTGATGAGCGGCAAGGCGCTGGACGGCGAGCCGCCCTCTGCAGACTGCACCGAACGAACGCTGCAACTCGTCAACCAGGCCATGGCCTTCGGACGCGCCCACGGGGTCCAGGGTACGCCCACCCTGGTCGCCCCCGACGGGCGGGTACGCAACGGCTACCTGCCCCTGGACCAGCTCAGGACCTGGCTGGCGCAAAGCGCCAAAGCCGAGCAGGAGGCGGCCCGATGAGCAAGGCGCTTCTCACCCCCCTGGTGCTCGCCCTGCTCGCCGGCTGCGCCAGCAGCCCCAAATATGCCTGCGGCGTGCCCGAGGGCGTCGGCTGCAAGCCGGTCGGCGAGGTCTACGAGGCCTCGATCACCGGCACTCTGACCCGTGGCCGCGTCACACCTGACGACGAAGACGAAGACGGCGAATTCGAGACAGCCGAGCGCCCGCTCGCCGAGCCGGGGAACACGCCTGTCGTCGCCACGGTACAGCCGGGCGATCCGCTGCTCACCCGCCCGCGGCACATCCGGGTATGGATCAACCGCTGGGAAGACAAGGCAGGCGACCTCCACGACGAGACCTACCTCTACCTGCGGCTGGACAACGGCACCTGGCGGCTCGGGCGATGATCAGCCTCACCGACGTCAAACAGATCGTCACCCACGAGATCCGGCGCTGGTTCCAGGAGGAGCCGCCCGCCGCGGTCTACGCCGCTGGCGGCCTGCCGCCGTCGATTCGGCGCCTGCGGGCACTCACCGACAGCCACCGGCTCGCCACCCTGCTCCCTTACGAACGGTTCGACCCAGAAACCCACCTGTTCTTCAACGAGGACAGCGTGGGCTTCATGCTGGAGGCCACCCCGGCGGTGGGCCTCGGCGAGAATCAGCTCAAGGTGCTGAGCGGGCTGTTCACCCAGGGCCTGAAACCGGGTACCTCGGTGCAGATCCTGCTGTACGCCTCGCCGGACATCCTGCCCCTGCTGGAGCACTGGGCAGCAGCGCGCCAGGGCGATTCCGGCGAAGGCACGGTGTTCCGGTTCCTGGCGGGCAAGCGTGTCGACTACCTGCGCCGCGGCAACTGGCGCTCCCTGCTGTCGGACCAGCCCATGCTGGTGCGGGACTTCCGGCTGTTCATCACGGTGGTCCGACCACTGTCGAAAGGCGCGGGGAGCCGTACCGAGAACGACTGGCTGGCGCGCACCCACGAGGCCATCCGGGGGATCCTCTCCTCGGCCGGACTGCCGAGCCGGCCCGTGGACGCCGATACGTTCATCAACCTGCTCGACACGATCCTGAACCCGGCACGGGACCGGCGCGCGCCGCTGCACTGGGAGGACGACCGCCTGCTCAAGGAACAGGTGGTGGACGGCGACACCCTCCTGCTGGCCGGCCGCGACGGCCTGGGGCTGGGCCACGGCGATCATGTCGTCGAGGTGCGCCCCTACTCCGTGCGCCAGTATCCCCAGTCCTGGGCGGGCTGGGGGATGAGCGACCTCATCGGCGATCTCTTCAGCAACACCCTGCGCCTGCCCTGCCCGTTTCTCTACACCCTCACGGTGCACATGCCGGACCAGGTCTCGGCCGCCCACGGTGCGAAGATGAAGGCGGCCCGCGCGACCCAGATGGCGGACTCGGCCATGGGCCGCTTCCTGCCCGCCTGGCGGGAGCGCAAGCAGGACTGGGACTTCGTCACCCGCCTGGTGGAGGATGGACACAAGCTGCTGCAGGCCCATTCCCAGCTGGTGCTGTTCGCGCCCCAGGACGAGGGCGACTACGCCGAACAGCGGCTCAACGCCCTGTTCGAGTCGCGGGGCTGGACCCTGCAGAAAGACCGCTTCACCGCCCTGCACGCCTTCCTCTCCGGCCTGCCCCTGATGCCCGGCCCCGGTTTCGTGGAGGAAATGCGCATCCTGGGCCGGCTGCGCACCTTCCTCACCTGGTCCTGCATCAACACCGCGCCGGTGATCGCCGAGTGGAAAGGCACGGGCACGCCCCTGCTGATGCTGCTCGGCCGGCGCGGCCAGATCATGCACATCGATCCCTTCGACAACAAGAAGGGCAACTTCAACGTCGCCGTGGCGGCGGCCAGCGGCGCCGGCAAGAGTTTCTTCACCCAGGAGATGGTCACCAGCCTGCTCGGAACCGGCGGCCGGGTCTGGGTCATCGACTCGGGGCGCAGCTACGAGCGACTCTGCCACCTGGTGGGCGGTACCTACCTCGAGTTCTCGGAAGGCACGCGCATCAACCTCAACCCGTTCACCGGCATCCGTGACATCGCGGAAGAGACGCCCATGCTCAAGGCGGTGCTGGCGCAGATGGCCGCCCCGAAAGACGGGCTCAACAGCCTGCAAATGGCCTTTCTCGAAGAGGCCATCAAGGCGACCTGGGACGCGCACGGCAACCAGGCCACCATCTCCCAGGTCGCCGACTGCTTGCTCGGGAACGAAGAGGAAAGCGCCCGCCGTGTCGGGCGCATGCTCTATCCCTACACCCGTGACGGCAGCTATGGGCGCTATTTCGATGGGGCCTCCAACATCGATCTGGACAACCCCTTCGTGGTGCTGGAGCTGGGCGAGTTGGACGCCCGGCCGGATTTGCAGACCGTGGTGCTCCTGCTGCTGATGATGCGCATCACCGAGGCCATGTATCTGGGCGACCGCAACCAGCGCAAGCTGTGCATCATCGACGAGGCGTGGCGGCTGATGGGACAGGGCAACGCCGGCCAGTTCATCGAGCAGGGCTACCGCACGGCACGCAAGTTCGGCGGGGCGTTCATGACCATCACCCAGGGCATCGACGACTACTTCAAGTCCGGCACCTCCAAGGCCGCGCTGGACAACGCCGACTGGGTGTTCCTGCTCCGACAGAAGCCGGAATCCATCAAGGCCGCCGAGAACAGCGACCGCATCATGATGGACGAGGCCCTGCGCCGTCTGCTGACCAGCGTGGACACCCAGCAGGGCAAGTACTCGGAGATCGCCGTCATGGGTCCCGGCGGCACCACCGTCGGCCGCCTGGTGGTGGACCCCTTCGCCGAAAAACTCTACTCCACCCGCGCCGAAGAGTACGCCGCCATCGAGGCGATGCAACGCCAGGGACTGAGCCTGGTCGCGGCAATCGAACGACTGGTGGAAACTGGAGGAAGCCGCTGATGCCGCGCTGGACATACGGCCTGCTGTTCGGGCTTGCGGGTGGGCTGGTCGCGCTACTGGTGGAACGCATCGTCTTTCCACCGCTGACCGTCGCCCACGTGGACCTGGCCGGACTGGTCAACGAACACGTCCGCCGTCCCGATCTGATGAAGCTCCCCGAAGCGGAACGCTCGATGGACGCAGCCCGCTTCGCCGCCCGCTTGGAAGAGGAGACTACGAAGCTGGCCCGGGAATACCGTGTCGTCATTCTCGCCGCTCCAGCCATCGTCTCCGGTGCTCCCGACCTTACGGCGATCCTGCGCAAACGCATCGAGGAACACACGCCATGACGACACAAACTCTGGCGATCGAATCCACGGACCCTCACCCGAAGTTCCATCGCTTCGCCCGGTGGCTGGGCATCACCCTCGGCATCATCATATCGATCTGGCTCATCTCCCTGATGCTCTCGCCCTGGTACCGCCTCGGCATCAACGGCACCGACAGCCTGCCGGGCGTGCTGTACCTGGTGCTCAAAACTGAGGTTCCGACAACCCGCGGCGACCTGGTCGCGTTCTACCCGCCGGAGAACCGCTTCTACCCGAGGGAGATGTTCTTCATCAAGAAGGCGATGGGCATGCCCGGTGATAAGGTCACCCGCAAGGGCCAAGATTTCTATATCAACGGAAAATACATCGCCACCGCCAAAACCCGTTCACGCTCCGGTAAGCCCCTGCAGCCCGGACCGGCCGGAGTGATTCCAAACGGATATTATTTCGTCTGGACGCCCCATCCTGACAGTTACGACTCCCGCTATGAAGACATCGGCTGGATTCCCGAAGATCGCGTTATCGGTCGCGCTGTTCGCCTGTTCTAGCATCCTGCTTGGAGAGGACCTTGGCGTTGTAGGCCCCGTCTACCCCATCGCCGAGCAGGACATGCTTGTGACAATCGAGCAGCGCCTCAAAGCACTGGAGGAAAGCGGCGAGCTGGCACGTATCGAAGAAGACGCCAAGGCTCGCTACAAGGCCTATGTGGAACGTCCGGAAGGCGTGCGTCTACCTCGCGCCCAAAAGAACCGAACCTACTATGTCGATCCCAGCCTCACGGTTCCTTATGACATTAAGGACCACGAAGGACGCGTTATTCACCCGGCCGGAACCACGGTGAACCCGCTGGACTACATCACGTTATCAAAGCAACTACTGTTTTTCGATGGAGACGATCCTGTCCAAGTCGAATGGGCACGATCAATGATCGAGAAGAATCCAACTAAGATTAAAGCAATCCTTGTTAACGGGCCTGTACTCGCGTTGATGAGGGAATGGAAGATTCGGCTGTACTTTGATCAGCGGGGTCAGTTAGTAGAACGGTTTCGTATTGAGGGGGTACCTGCAGTGGTTAACCAGGATGGAAAGCGGCTTGAAGTGGTGGAATATAGTCTCAGCATTCCAGAGTGAACAACGTCCTTCTCCGAGACAATATGATCCAGCGTCTCAGTTCGTTAAGGTTTATAAGATGCCTGCCCGCTGAGCTTGTGTGCGCAATTCAGATGCCTTAGCATGGGGACAGGCATCTTATAAACCTTAACGATAGACAACCATTCTCCCGAGTTTTTGCACCCGAAAGCTGTCATAGAGCGACGGGGCACTATGATCTTGACGAAGCGGCTGACCTAGGTATTCACCTTCGAGACCTGCCGTACCAGCTCGGGTATCCAGTGAGAGGTAAAATCGCCTTTAATTCTACGGGCTATTTCTTACAGGACAATGCCATAATAATCAAGTAGTTACAGATATCACATAACAGATTCAAGTATCCAATCAAGATAATGGCTTTTTCGCCGATAATTTTTATAGCTACAATACTGCTTATGTGGCCACAAAGATGGAATCAGGCGAGAGTTCGAGCATATGACTGAAGTAGAAAAAATCGTCGGACAGGAATTGGCTAGGAAACTGGCCGACCAATATGGAGACCGCTTTGCCCGACTGATACAAACGCATCTCATCCCTTCAGAGGAACAAAGCAACAATGCTCAGGCAGTGAGCGTCGGGCACGCTATAATTAAAAAATCCCGCCCAAAAATCACTGTGAAGAAAAAGAAAAAACGTTTCTGGAGCGTCCGGGAAGCGAAAAATGATCTGAGTGTTTTATTGAGCAAGGCCCGTGGCGGCGAAATGCAGTTGATTCAGAAAATGCGCAGCGACGAAGACGAACCCGTCATCGTTATTTCGTTTAGTGAATTGTCGGAACTCATCGAGGCAGCTTCAAGCAAAAGCACGGTGGCTGATATGTTTCCTATCGACGAAGAGAATCCATCTGTCGATCTTACAGACTTGGAGTTAACGATGGGCACGCCATCCAAAAATCTTCTCGAACTTTAGTCCGGGCGCAACACCATGGATCGGTACCTCATGTCCAGCCAGGTCTATCTGGATCTCCTTTCTCGGAATGAAGCCTCACCGGCGCGTAAGTGGGCTTCTACCATCAGCGATAGATTGCTCTATGTGAGCGTCATATCTGTTGGTATTGTTCGAGCTCATATCCGCAGTCTGAATGAAAAAGAACCTCGTAGGATGATACTTGAAAGATATCTCAGAGATAATTCCGATCAACTTGAACGAAATGGTCAACTTGTTCCTATCGACAAAAAAATAGTTGATTGGTGGTCAGATCTACGCCCCATGGAACTCATTGCGGAAATAAAATCAGGTCAGGAAGCATTGAGTGACGACTATAAATTAGAATTGGCGACTGCCATCTCCGGCAATTATGTATGGGTTGACCGTACTCACCCCTATACAAATATTCTTGCAAATGATCTTGGGCTGAGAATTATTGACCCATATGCAACCACATGAGTCATCTTGAGACACCCCACAGGGTGGCCCCCCCAAGAGCGCCCTCCCCAAAACTCCAAATACTTGCCCTTTCAGGTGGGGGATACCGTGGGCTCTTTACGGCCAAAGTCCTGGCCAATCTGGAAGAAAAGGCTGGTTGCCCGCTAAATCAGGTTTTCGATGTCATTGCCGGTACGTCCATCGGCGGCATTCTTGCGTGTGGTATCGCGCAAGGCATTGAAGCGGAAGCCATGGCCAAGGGAATCCAAGATGAGGGGCTCAATATTTTCCCAAAGTCGGTATTTACCAGTGGGAAACGTATTTTCACCGGGGCGTATGATCCAAAACCGTTGCGAAATGCCATCGTGAGTATCTTGGGTGAAGACAATGCGAATTTGCCTTTTAATGAAATAGCCGCTGCCCTCCTGATTACAACTGTCAGCCAAACCTCAGCGCGTCCCGTCATCTTTAAATCCAAGGGGCTAGCCGAATCAGATGCCGATATAACGCAGACCATCGATATTGCCATGTCAACCTCGGCAGCGCCGACCTATTTTCCGGCTCATCGGATAGAGAAGACCAATCTCATCGATGGTGGGCTGGTAGCGAATGCCCCGGATCTCGTGGCATTAACTGAAACACTGAGACACAAAACAAGAAGTCTCAATGACATCCACCTACTGTCGATTGGTACAGCATCGGTAAAAATTGACGATCAGGCTAACCCGATAAAGCATTCTGGGGTACTTGGATGGCTAACGAGACGTGGTCTGGTTGATCTGACACTAACAGTCAGTGAACGTTTGGCGCTTCAGCAGACGGAAACCTTGCTCGGTGACAAACTGTTGCGTATCGACGCCACTCCCAGTGCGAAGCAATCCAAGGTGCTGGCACTTGATAGGGCCGATCAAAAAGCCACCGATACCCTGATCCAGTTAGCTACTGAAGCCACGGCATCTGCATGGGCGAGTTATGGCCATCGACTTACCGCCCTTCTTTCACATTCCGTAATCCCTTAGAAATACTGCAGTAGTCTTAAGGTTTGGCCAATTAATATGTGTTGCCGGTTTCGGTCAGCGCCACTTCCTTGCCGCTGACGTCGCAACAAACCAGCTGGCGCTGTTACTCCACGCTACCGAATGCTATTACGAAGTCGTAGCGTCTACTCTACTTGGGCAGGTCGGCGGTGGCAAGATTGGCTGTGGTGCATCGTACCGGGAATTCACAGCCGCTGTGCAGCAGGGCTGCGGCGACCCCAGTCCTTTCTTTAGCGTATGCCGTCTCCGGCAATCCAACAATAGGCAGTTTGAGTAGGCCGCTGCTGGTGAACTACGACGGCGACCAAAGACACCTCATGTGATCTTCGAGCCTTTGGACTCCATTGCATAGCGCACTGCCCTGGTGTCCAAGCCATACGTAAAGCAGACACGCTTGCGCGGTGTGTTGCGTCTACCATGTTTCTCATCCGCCACAGCCTATTTCGCTCCGGTGGCTACGGGTTGATCGCTGTAATTGGACCAGATAGCAGCATGAAGTGGTCGTTCAGGTAAGTGCCTGTAAAGGACCGGAATTGGCCGTTTTTAGCCATTCAGTTTCCATCACCGAAAAATATCCAATAAACTACCTTACGCATGAAATAACGTTTTCCCTTCCTCCTTCACTCCGACAGATGAACGATGGGCGCCATGAAGTGTCTATCGCCCCATCGATTTCTGTTGGCCACCTGTCTGACCGTGGCACTGACCTGGCTGTCGGCCCCACAGGCACTCGCCGCCGAGCCCTGCTACGGCCGCTTTCCCAACCCCTTCACCGACGTGTGCTGGAAGTGCGTGTTCCCGATCAGCATCGGGCCCCTCAGGATCGACATGGGGATGGAGGATTCCGGGGACAGCGTGCCTTTGATCTGCACCTGTCCCGCGCCGCCTCCGGTATTCGTCCGCATCGGCTTCGGGGTGGGATTCTGGGAGCCGGCCCGGGTGGCGGAGGTGGTGCGCACGCCGTTCTGCTCCCCTCTGCTGGGTGGTGTCACCCTGGGCTCACTGGCCGCACCGTCGGGCACCAACATCAAGACGAGCAACAACCGGGACGCCTTCTATCACGTCCACTGGTACATCTACCCCTTGCTGGCGTGGATGAACCTGCTGACGGACCTAGCGTGCGTGACGCCGGAGTCCTTCGACGTTCTGTACATCACCGAGGTGGACCCGCTCTGGGAGGATGACGAACTCGCCTTCCTGATCAATCCCGAGGCGGCGCTGTTCGCCAATCCCATTGCCCAGGCCGCCTGCGCCGCCGATTGTGCCGCGGCCACCCTGGGCTTTCCACTCGATCCACTGTTCTGGTGCGCCGGCTGCCAGGGGTCCATGTACCCCATCGACGGCAACGTGAAACATCACGAAGGCGGCGTGGACAGCTCGCTGCTGCTGGTGCAACGCATGGCGGCCAAGCTGCACCGGCAGCTCATCGCTCGGGACACGTCCAGTCGTGGCGCCATGTGCCTGCCCCTGCCGCTGCCCATCCTGCGCAAGTCCCAGTACAAGACGCAGATGCTCTACCCCGTCCCCTTCACGCTCAATGCGCAGCCTTTCGGCAGGGTCACCATCCCCTGGGGCGCCGGGCGTGAGTATCCGGTGCGCGGCGAGGATTGGGCCTATCTCATCTGGAGGAAGAAGGCATGCTGCGCATTCTGACAAATTCGTCGGGAACGAATTTGGACGCCCGTAGGGCGGCCCCGAAAGGGGCGTACTCCAGGGAAGGAGTGCGCACACTATTGGCGCTCGCCGGCCTGTACCTGGCAACAGCGCCGATGCTCCCAGCGGCGGAGCCGGGCACCGATGACCTGGACAGCGCAAGTACGCTTTCACGGGATGCCGTGGAACAGGCACAGCGCCTGAGCCGGGATACCCATTTCAATAGCAGGATTCTCCGTGAAGGCGAACGTGCCTTGTCGGCCGCCGGCCAAGCCGGTCGCAGTGCGCCAACCAGTTTTGCCGACGCCGATTGTACTCCGCCCATCCCTGGGCTCCGCCCTTCGGGCCGGCCTACGGCCGTTCAAAATCGCTCCCGGCGATTTTGTCCCGAAATCGACGAACAGGCACTGGCCAAGGCGAGGGAGGTCATCAAGGCCCTGTTGTCCAACCCCCGGCTGGCCACACCGGCTGGTTCGCCTTCCGATAGCAACGAGCCACGTCCGCTGGTTTTTGTCTCATTTTCTATGCCTGAAGCCTCTCTACGGTCACTGCTCGCGGAAGCCGCGCGGGTAGAGTCGCCGGTAGTGTTACGAGGACTGGTGGAAAACTCCATGAAGCGCACCGTGGCGCGCCTCGGCGAACTGCTGGGTACGAGAGACAGCAGCGGCGAGACGACGGGCGAACCGACCCCATCGCTGGCCATCGATCCCACCCTGTTCGAGCGTTTCGGCGTGGACAAGGTGCCAACCTTCGTGCTGCCGATGGATACCATCGCCCCCTGCACGCCAGAGGGGTGCCCAGTCCCCACACATCTGAAAGTGGCAGGTGATGTGAGCCTGGTTTACGCCCTGAGCGTGATGGCGCGGGAGGCTGACGGCACCACACTGGGAACCCGTGCCAAGCAGTGGCGACAGCGGCTGGAGGTGCGGCCATGACACCAAGACAATCGATGGCAAAGCCTCGTTCAGCGGGTGTCTGGGTGGTCAGCCGCAAGGCGCGGTGGCGCCGCCATAGCACTCCTATGGCAAGCCGACGCAACACCGCGGATGGCCGCCCAGACGCCCGCCCGCAGGGAGCGCCCCACGCGTCCCGGCTCGGCGTTGCGGCCCTTGGCAAGGGCCAGCCATTCCCTGCGGTACGCGCCTTGATCCGGGGCGCGTGGAGTGCTCTGAACGAGGCTTTGACATCGATTGTCTTGGTACGTATGCCCATCCTGCTTCTGGTCTGTCTCACGCTCCCGCTCGCAGCGCCAGCGGCAGACCTCACCCGCGATCAGGCGTTGCAGCTCGGCAAGGATTTCGGTAATGCGAACAACACCGGCGTATCGAATGCGGCTTCCAGCCCCGACCTGACCACGGTGCCCAGCTACCAAGGCACCAACGTCCCGGAAACCCAGTACTACGGCTCAGGCCTTGGCATCGAGGATGCAGCACGGCAGGCCCTGCCCAACAGCGAGGTCGGTAGCTTCGTACAGGACAGTGCCCTTAGCCGCCCGCGCTTCAACATCGACCGCAACGATCCCATCGTCCAACGGGGCGACGCCATCAGCGCCGATCCTGAGGCCCTGCTCGGGCAGCAGCTCACCGGCCAGTACAACGGCTGCCAGGAGGTCACGACGACCTCTGCCCTGGCCACCTGGTCGGAGGAATACTGCACTGAGTGGGGCATGGACCAGCAGGTTGGCTGCCAGAAGACCCTCAACCTGTCCTGCAACCGCCCCATCGAATGCGACGCTGGCGGCATCAATCTGGATTCCGTGCAAAGCGACATGCGCTGGACCTACACCTACCCCTATCTGACCATCGGCACCATCAGCGACAACTACTGGAGCGGTTATTGCGCCGTCTTCGATCGGAGCACCACTTTCACCATTGAAGACATCAACAAGGTCCAGGAATTCACCCTCATCCAGGCGGGCTTCGACGACTGGATCAAGGTGGTCGTCAACGGGACCCTGGTCTATGTCGGGCCTTACGGTGGCGACCGGCTGAAGGTGGTCACCACCGGCCGGTTCCGCCGTGTGCAGTACGGCGCTTCCAGCTACGGCTGGTGCGAACTCAGCACGAGCTGGAACAAGTCCCTCAATATCGACATCAAGCCGTACTTGCGCACCGGCCTCAATACCATCGACATGCGGGTGATCGTCGCCGGCGGCGGCGAAGGCTGGATCAAGTTCAAGGCCACGCAATATTGCGACTGCCAGTGGTCGGAGACCTGGGAGAACACCTGCGGTGCGCTGGAACAGCAAGCGCAGGCCGGCATGTGCGTGCAGCAATCCCAGACCTGCCTCGAGCCGGGCGAGACGCGCCTCATCGACGGCATCGAGGTCTACCGCGACTGCTGGCGTTACGACCTGTCCTACCTGTGCGCCACCGGCGAGACCCGCGAGGAACCCTATTGCCAGGAACTGCGGGACCGCGGCTGTAGCCAGGTCAACTCCACCTGTGTAAACACCCTGCCGGACGGGAGTTGCTACGAGTACCAGCAGACCTACCGCTGTCCCCAAGGCAATGCCGCCACGCAGACGGTAATGAACTGCGGCGACCAGACCTTCTGTCTCGACGGCGACTGCTTCGACGCCGGTTATACGCCGAACCAGGACTTCGGCCTGGCCGCGAGCCACCTGGGGGCGCTGGAATCCGCGGCGAACGACTTCGATACCACTAACATGGTGGTCTTCAAGGGCCAGGACATGCGCTGCAAGAAGACCGTCCTAGGCTTCTTCAACTGCTGCAAGGACAGTGGCTGGGGCCTGGACCTGTCGCTCGCCCAGTGCTCGGAGCAGGAGCAGGTCCTCGGCCAGAAGCGCGAGGCCGGGCAATGCCACTACGTCGGCTCCTATTGCAGCGACAAATCCATCTTCGGCTGCCTGGCGCGGAAGTACACCTACTGCTGCTTCAACTCCAAGCTTGCCCGCATCATCCACGAACAGGGCCGCCCCCAGCTCGGCATCGACTGGGGTTCCTCGAAAAACCCCAACTGCCGAGGCCTCACGCCCGAGGAGCTGACACAGATCGATTTCGCGAGCATCGATTTCACCGAGTTCTACGCCGATGCCTTTGCCGCCGCCGACAATGCCGACCGGCCTTCCGGAAACCAGATGCAGCAGATCATCGAACAGCGCATCCAGAGGTTGCTGCCGTGAAGGGTTGGGTATTGCTGTGGGGGATCCTGGCAATGGGCGGCGCATATGCCGCCCCCGGTGAGCCGGTTATGCCCAAGGATGGGCGGTATTCCGGCACGCCAGGAGGCGGCGTGCCGGTGGTCTACTACGAACGCCACAGCGAGGGCTGGTTCTGGTACCAGGATCCCGAACCGGAACCCGAGGCTGAAGAACCCGAGACGCCGTCGCCTGTGCCCGCCGATCCCGTGGCGGCGTTGTCGGCCTTCCAGGAGGAACTGGAAGTCGCCAAGGCCCGCGCGATCCTGGAGCCCACCGACGAGAACCTGAAAACCTACCTGCGTCTGAACCAGCTCGCCATGAAGCGTGCGGGCAACTTCGCGCAGGCCTGGCAACGCATGGTATGGACCACACCGGCGTTGGACAGCCGTCTGACCCACCCGGTCAACGACCAGGCCGTGCAGGTGTTCAACGACGAAAAACTTCGCCTGGTCGACGGCTTCCTCGCCAAGACCGCGCGCAGCCACGGGCTGTTTTTCTTCTTCAAGGGCTCCTGCCCGTTCTGCCACAAGTTCGCCCCCATCCTGAAGGCCTTCGCCGAGGCCTACGGTTTCCACGTCATCCCCATCAGCCTGGATGGCGGCACGCTGCCCGACTTCCCCAACCCCCGCAGCAATGCGGAGGTGGCGGTCAAGCTGAACGTGGACACGGTACCCGCCGTGTTCCTGGTAAACCCCCGCGACCGGGCCATTCATCCCGTCGCCTTCGGCTACGTGAGCTGGTCCGAGCTGCGGCGGCGCATCTACACCCTGATGAACGGGCAACCGCCGAATCCGCTGTTGCAGACGCAACTCTCAGGAGGGCAAATCGATGCCAACGAGTAAGCTCCATGCGTTCATGTCGGGCCTGTGTCTCGTCCTGACGGTATTCACCGCCCGGGCCGACCTCGCCACGGACATGGACACCTTCTTCAACGATCTCAATTTCAGCAACGTCACCCGGCCCGGCGTCTACGAGGGCCAGAGCGCGGGGTACTTCACCGGCGGCGGTGTGTTCATGCGCGTGCCGCAGCGCAACTACACCCTCTACTCGGTGCAGTGGCCGCGCTTTCGCGCCGGCTGTGGCGGCATCGACTTCTTCAGCGGCGGGTTTTCCTTCATCAACGCCCAGGAGTTCGTGGCCATGCTCCAGAACATCGGCTCGGTGGCCGTGAGCCAGGCCTTCATGCTGGCGCTGCGCACCATCAGCCCCCAGATCGCCTCCACCATGGAACAGATCCAGACCTGGGCGCAAAAGTACGGGCTGAACAGCATCAACGCCTGCGAGGCCGGATCGGCCCTGGTGGGCGGTGCGCTCAAGACCTTCGGCATGTCCAAGCAGGCCTGCATCATGGAGCGGGTCAACAGCCGTGGCGAGACCTGGTCCGAGGCCGAGGTCGCCTGCACCACGGGCGGCGAGCGCATGAGCACCCTGCAGAACAGCCAGATGAAGCGCCTGATGGTGACCGAGGGCAACCTGGCCTGGCGTGCCATGATGCGCAATCCCTTCTTCGTGAACGACAAGGATCTCGCCCAGGTGATGATGAACCTCTCCGGCACGGTGATCATGCGGGTGGACAATCCCGGCAACGAGGACACCACCATGACCTATCAGGTGATCCCCTCCATCCTGGCCGACAGCACCGGCCGGGACCTGCTCCGGGTGTTGCTCGAGGGCGGCAGCGTCACCGTGAAGGCCTGCTCCAACGGCACCGGGGACGAGTTCGCCTGCACCGAAATGAACGCCTCGCAGACCGTCACCATCAATCAGGGCCTGATCGCCAAGGTGCGTGCCATCCTCAACGACATCGTGGTGAACATCCAGAACGACACCCGCCTCGATGCCGTACAACAGGGGCTGCTGGCCTCCACCTCGCTGCCGGTCCACAAGTACCTGACCGTGGGCGTGGCCTACATTCCCGGCACGCTGCAACCGGAGATCGAGAGCTACGCCACGCTCATCGCCAAGGACATTCTCTACACCTACCTGAACGACCTGCTCGGCAAGCTGGTCGCCTCGGTACGCGCCCTGGAGAACAAGGAGGACGACAAGATCCGCGACTTCCTCGACGGCGTGATCAAGGCCCGGCGTGAGATCCGCACCTACAAGGACGACGTGCGCAGGGGCTTCGACGAGACGCTGGTGCTCACCCAGCGGGTGCGCGAATACGAGAAAGCCCTGGTCGGCAAGCTCTCGCCTGGCATGTTCCGCAGCCTGGTGTGGGCTTCCGCCCAGTAAGGTAGTGCCCTGTGAACTGGGAGGTATTCACCTACGGCGGCGGCGAGTTCCTGCGCCTGGTGTTCAACGGTGTGGCCGCTATCACCGGCAACGGCGGCTACATCACCGCGCTCAAGATGACCGCCATCATCGGCCTGCTGTGGGTGCTGATCGAAGGCGCCTTCAAGCACCGGGCCATGAACCTGCAATGGCTGCTAGGCGTCATCCTCGTCTACAACGGCTTCATGGTACCGAAGGTGGACGTGATCATCACCGACCGCATCGACCCCACGCAGTCGTCGGTGGTCTCCAATGTACCGCTCGGGCTGGGCGCCGTGGCGGGCACCGCCAGCCTGGTGGGCGACTGGCTGACCCGCGCCTACGAGACCGTATTCAGCTTGCCCAGCGACATGCAGTACCAGCAGAACGGCATGCTGTTCGGCCAGTACCTGGTGGAGGCCTCCACCCGCTTCGAGATCACCGACAGCCGGCTGGCCGCCAATTTCAGCGAGTTCTGGCAGTCGTGCGTGTTCTACGACATCCTGCTCGGACTCTACGACTGGGACGATCTGTTCGTGGCCCCGGACCTGTGGGCCTTCATCCGGGCAAACACCTCGGTCTCGCGCAGCTTCGCCTACCGGGACGCGGCCAACAACCGGCTCATCCTGGGGTGCCGAGACGGCGCCAACAACCAGCTCGACACCGACCTGACCAACGACGTCGATCGCGCCAGGCAGTACTACGGTGAGAAGCTGGTAAAGGCCCCCACCGCCAACGCCGCGGTAGCGAAGTTCGCCGCCGCCATGCCGGTATCCTATCAGTACCTGACGGGCCTGAGCGTCAGCGCCGAGGAGATCATCCGGCAGAACGCCCTCTCCAATGCGTTGCGGCGGGGCTTGAGCCAGTTCGCCTCCAGCGCCGGGGCACCGGCGGCGGCCCAGGATTTCGCCCTGGCGCGGGCGGAGCAGGAGCGGCGCACCACCTACGCCGCCCTCGGGGAGATGGCCGGACGCACCCTGCCCATCCTGCGCAACCTGTTCGAGGCCTTCATCTACGCCGTATTTCCTATCGCCTTCCTGCTCGCCATGCTGCCGAGCGTGGCGAAGGTGGCGCTGACCTACCTGAAGAGCCTGGTCTGGATCCAGTTGTGGGCGCCGCTCTATGCCGTGCTCCACTTCGCCATGAGTCTCTACAGCCAGAACCCCGCATCCAGCGCCCTCCTGCTGCCCGACGGCAGCAGCGCCCTGTCGCTGGCCAACTACACGGCCCTGGGCCAGGTGATGAGCGACGCCGCGCTCATCGCCGGGTATCTCAGCCTGTCCATCCCGATGATTTCATACCTCGTGGTCAACCAGGGCGGCGCCATGATGGCGAGCCTCGCCAGCCGTGTCGCCCAGAGCTACGAGGCCCCGGTGGGCAAAGCCTCCGACGAAGCCTCCACGGGCAACATCAGCCTTGGCAACACCAGCATCGGCAACGCCGGCTGGTGGCAGCAGAACCAGAGTCCGAGCTGGCGGGCCGGCACCTCGACCATGGCCCACCCGACCACGGGCGCGATGTACACGACCACGCCGGAAGGGCGGTACGTCGACGTGCCGCAATCCAATCTCCCCTTCTCCGCCAACATCGGCGACGCCGTCAAATCCTCGGTCCACACTCAGGCCACCGAGTCGCTGCAGGCCGCACAGACACAAGTAGCCGACTACGCGAACCTGGTGTCGGCCAATTACAGCAACATGGAACGCTTCACCAGCCAGTCCGCGACGGAGACCGGCGTCAACCTCGACTGGAACCGGGCCGAGATGGCCGCGTTCCGAAGGGAGTTCGGTAAGACCCAGCGGCTCGCCGACGAGTTCGGCAAGAACCGCGGCTACAGCGCGAGCCAGGCCGCCGAGATGCTGGGGCTGGCCTCCCTGGCCGCCCAGAATCCGAAATTACTCGATTTGGTAAGCCCGGTATCCCTCAGAGGTCAATTGGACCTGAAAGGTATAAGTGAGGCCCAGATCAGGCAGGACTGGCAGGATGCATTGCGATTTGTCCAGGACACTCAGTACGGCAAGCACTGGCAGGCCGCCATCGATGCCGGACATACCGCTGCTGCCGGCGTCCACCAGCGCACTGGTGACAGCCTGGCCGAGGAACTCTCCGGTGGCTTACAAGAGCAGATCAGTCATCGCCACGCCACCATCGCCACCCTCCAGGAAGCCGCCGCCTGGCAGGAGGCCCGATCCCGGGTCGAGGAACAGGGCTTCGCCTTCAGCGCCGATGTAGCCATGCAGGTGCGCGATCACATGATCGGTTCCGAAAAGGGTGTCTTCGCCCGCCCCGGCAGTCTCGACCCGACCTGGAGCGAACGCGACGTGGATGCCCTCTTCGCCCGGGCGGCGGCGGGAGACGCCATGGCCATGCGAGTCATCTCCCACTACGCCGAGGAATATGGCCGCCGGGAAGGGCTGGAACTCGCCGGGGTGCAGAATACACCAACCAAGGATGCCGTCTTCCAGAAGAACGAAGCCTACATGGGCGAGGTCTACAACAAGGAAACCGAACCCGGGGGCATTCGGGACAGAGCAGTTGGTTTCAGGGAGGCCGCCCGGCACGCAGCGGAGCATGCCGGCGTTCCAGCCGATGGACAGGTCCGGCGAGGATTCGCCGACATCCAGAAGGAGGCAGAAGAAGACCGCGCCGCCCACGCGCAGATGGTCGACCAGGGCGAGCGCCGTATCCGGACAGACGGCGCCGCACTCCAATCCGACACCGAGGCACGCACTGACCCCGAAAACCAGACCCTGCTGGCTGATTCCATCAAGAACGGTGCTACGCAGACGTTGCCCAGTAAGAAACAGCTCAGTCAGCTGAAAGATAAATTCTTAGGTAAGGATGAATAGAATCAAGGATAGAGAGCTAAAATAAACCGTGGCCTAACACATTCAGTCTCAATTTTTATCGCCGTGATGAAGCCGGTAATAATAGTAATACCATTCGTCTTCCTGGTCGATGGAACGCCCCTCCCCTTCGGGAGAAAGCGGTAATGAGTGCGCAGCCTTTGGTCGAAGTACAATCACGAGCCCCAAAAGAAACACCGTCGCACCAGCCCACCACGAAAATAGCGCGCCGATGACAAGCGCGATCAGACACGCCACCAAGATGTCCGTTACTTTCCAAGTTGATTCAGACATATTCATCGTCGTCCACCTATTTTCTATTGCCCTACGCTACCAGCACTTTCATTGTTATTCGCCGCAAATTGCACGGTAGGCAACGCAATTTTTGGCAAGTTCATTCGCATGCACTGGTTCATTAGATATTCGCGCCAATAAGGCCAGACATGATAACTGGCATTCTTGAGGGCAAATGCATCCAGTGCATCCTGCCCCGGTTCATTCTCCATTAAATATTCGGCAAGAAAGGTCGCCTCAATAACCGCTTTGACATCCGCTTCATCGTCACTCTCGTCAGATCCATTTTCGGATGTGGATTCAGGCAAAACAACCCATCGTGCGCCAAGATCAATGTAGACGCGAAAAATCCTTATATCCGTATCATCTTCTTTCAGCGCGAGCACCTCTCCCCGGGTGACCACGTGCTTGAACTGAACAGCCAGGTCATTCGCTTCTGGCGAATATTTCGGATCAAAATCATCTACCAGGTAACTGCTTGAGCTGCGCAGATAGACGTCGCGAATGCGCAGACAATCGATCGCCTTTTGCAGTTCGACGCTCATCCCGCTTTCTGCCACTCCACACGTCGGTTCAAATCGGCCGAGTAAACCAATTGGACGTTCGGACGCGACGAAACTTTCTCGCCAGTAGTTCTGCTAACGGTCTTCCATTCTGAAGCTTCTGACATATGCATAGCACCCGCCGCAAAACCGGAGAAGTAGGCAAGGATATTCACCAAGTGCTGGTTGAGGCTGACTCCTTCTTCCTCGGCAGACTCGGCCAACGCGCGGTGCAGGGATTTCGGCAACCGCAGGGTCACGCGGCCACTGTAGTCATCCGCCACCTCCTGCGGCACAGGCATGGGCTTCCCCTTTTCAGCGAACACCTCTGCCGTGGTTTCAATGGCATCGATGGCCAGCGCATAGGCTTCTTCAAACGTATCCCCGTATTCAGCCAGATCGGGCAATTCCTTGACCCGCGCCTCGAAGCACACTTCACCCTCGAACTCGCTCCGTCGCACCGTAATGTTGTAGGCATGTGGATCAATCATGATTCTGTCCTCTCCAGGAAGTCGATAATTTCGTCTTCGTACTGCCGCAGAATTCTCAGGACCTTGCCAATGTAGGCAGGCTTGATCTCTGGATTCCTGCCATGGCCACAGTTGTAGCTACCCGAGGTAAACGCAGAAATGCCGTCATGGAAAAACACCTTGTGGCCACCCCGTCTACCGTCCCGGACCTCGAAGCCCAACCGCGCAAGCTGTTCGGCCAGCGTGTCACAGCGGATATTGGCCTTCGAGCCTTGAAGCGTCTCGACGACCTCTGTGTATATCAGTTTAGCTGACATGTGACACCATATATAGTGTCATATTGGGTGGTTTCTTTAGAATTTTCAACATTCTTTTCTTCCCATTTTATTATATTTTATGTGGTTAATCGGGTAACAGAGCAATAGATACACCCTATCTTGTTGTTTTATCTGTAATTATTATAGTTCAACCGTTAATGTGTCCGGAGCTGCAAACCAGGGACGCCCACCCTTGTGTCCAGCCGCGTGTGTTTTAGTAGATTACTTCCCATTGCCATGGAGGACATGGATTCGTTCCCAACACGCTTTCCATCCCCCCCTCCCTGTGCCCATGTTCGTGCCGGATGGACATATCCGGCAGTTTCACCCACGATCGATAAGGAACAGCCGCTATGTTGGTACTTTATAAGAACAATCTGGTGAGCTCGTCAGGATTGGCAAGGACATAGAGGCCGAAGTGCTGGAAATTCGCGGCGGACAGGTGAAGCTGGCATTCCAAGCCCCTAGAGAGATCAATATCACGAACGGAGCTGTTGTATCAGGAGGGAAGATACAGAGACAGGCCTTCACCCAATCTACCCTGATACGGCCTCAGAATTGATAGCCAAACAAGCCCCCTGTCTCTGTATCATCCAACACTGGTGACACCAATTGATTGGTGTATTCCTGCAACACATCTTGAGGCAGGCGGTCTGAATTAAAGGCAACAATGTACTGGAAGCCGTTTGCTTCCGATGCCTCTTTCGCTAATGCAAGAGCGCTGGCGACCTGCCGTTCGTCTGATTCATCGAACAGTCGGCTGTCATGGATGAGGAATCCTGGATTGCGCCCCGCCTTGGCGGTGATGATGGCCAAGGTCAAGTCGAAGCAGAATACCTGCATCTTGTCCACGCCACCGCTCCCACTACCCTTGATAGTAATCTCGTAGTCCAATCCCTTTTCTCCCGCACGGATGTTCAGGCTTCCGGCTGACTCGTACAGTTGATTGGATATCTTCTCGAAGGTAAGAATAACCTCCTTTTTCAATTCCTTCTGTTCCGCTACAGACTGCTCAATCAGGTCTTCCAGTTCCTGCTTCCGCTTGCGGTACAGTTTATCCTGTTCCTTAAGTTCTACCAAGTTTTCCAGTTGCTGTTGAATGTCCTTGAGCTCTGATTGTTTCTCCGTCAGCCTCTCCTGCAGCGCACGAAACTCATCGAATGCCCCACCTTCGGATAGCTTACGCATAAGCTCACTGTATCGTGCCTGCAAATGGCTTTGCTTATCACTTCGTTCCGCTATTCTGTTCCGAATAGCATCGAGTTCCCGCTGTAGGTGGTGCTGCCGGTTCTCACTGATTCGTTGATGGAATTCTTTTACCTGTTCCAGTTGCATCCTGATATTGCCGGGAAGCAGCAAACCTGCTTCCTCATAAACTGCATTCACACGATCCACGCCAGGGGGTTCCTCTGACACCATGGCATTTTCGACATAATGCAAAAGATCCCTATCTTTGCTGTTTTCCGAAGACAGTCTGCGCATCTTCGCGCTGATGTCTGCCGCCTCATTTTCGAGCTCCCTGTATTCCGGGATAACCTTGAAATTATCCAGGTCATTCTCTACATCCTGGATCTCGGCTTCCAGAACAATCGCGCGGGATTCCAATGCACTCTTATCCCCTGAATAACCCCGTAGAGAAAGGCTTTTCAGCAGCGACTTCAGCTTTTTCATGCCGACCTTTTTCTTCTCATTGAGAATATGTTGGCGGATCAAATCCCAATCGAACCCGAACAAGAATGCGAGGTTGATCTGGTAGCCCTGTTTTTTTCTTTGGTCCTCCTGGGCATAACGATAATCGTCAAAATAGCTCCGGATAAAGTATGAAAGACACGCCCGATATGTAGGGCCATACGCAGGTCCGTCCTTCAAACCAAACAGCATCTGCTGGAGATGCCTGTTCAGACTGGTTAAATTAACAGTATCTTCCGAAAACAGGATATCCTTTGTCTTTTTGGCGGGGCAGCGCCGTATAACCCCTTTTTGGCCCTTGTGGTGGTAGTGGAGGCCGTACCAGGCATTTATTAAGGCATCTTCCTTTCTCAGGGCCTTTGGGGGGGTGTTCCCCCCTAGAAGGTAACTCACCAAGTCGATGGCGGTGCTTTTTCCAACGGCATTGCGCGTTTTATCTTGGCCCGATTCCTCGTGCTGCTCAGCCAGCAGGATATTGAATCCCTTATGGAAGGTTAATGCCTTGAAGGTAGGAAAATCACTTTCCAGGCTAATCAGTTCCACGGGTCACCACCAATCTGTTTTCCCGGTCCAATGCCACCAGACCGAAGGCATACAATAGGTCAAGCGCCAAGACGAAACTGCCATAGGGAACTGGCTTGTTCACACGCGTCCTGAACGACCGATAACCTTCCCAGAGCGTGGTCATTGTTGCAGGGTTCTCCTTGAGTATGGGCAATAGCTCGGCGCCGATTCCGATTAGTGAGTTTTCCAGTCGCACATGCTTGGTCGGGAGGATCATCTATGCCTCCTCGAAGATATCGCAGGTTTGAAAGTAGAACGCCAGCACCATATCGGCTGCGTGCTCCATTGCCGGAGCCTTACGAGCATCCCCAAGGATTTCTCGTTTCAGTTCCTTGTAGAGAAGATCACCGGCATAGCCTTCTGCCTTAAGTGATCCGTATTTGCGATTCAGAATCTTTGCTAGTTGATCAGGTGTATCAATCTGATCCAGATTCTGGCTATCGATAACATCGCCAACCTGTGGCGATCCCGCCATTGCCAACCGCAGCGTTTGTTGAAGAACCTCAGTAAGGTCATTGGCGTACAGCTTTCGTTCTGTTGGCTGCTCAGGCGAAAATTCCCGATCCAATGGCTGATTTGCTGCCTTTTCTGATAGTGCTTCCAATATCCTGGCAATATCCTCATACTTTACATGCAGCAAATCTTCGGCAGCCGGCGGGTCATTGATATCAAATATCCGGCGCTGATCTGCTTCAGACATTTCCAGCGCTATCTTCCGTACTTCCTTGAAGCCCCAAGCACCTGTATCCGTATCCGGATGTTCCTTATGCAAATCATGGAGTAGTGTTACAGCCATAGGTGGAAGTGCGTCTTGATTGTGCACATAGATCCATTCGTTCATCTTCCAATACGCAAGCGCCCTATCAAAGTTGCTTTGTATTTTCTGTAGCAAATTGTTTATCTCGAATCCTTCATCTGGTGCGTGACATTGAAAAACTATGGTTTTCCTATCCTGCGTCAGCACCCCGTCTGCCGCTTTGTCCCCCATTCGCCCATGGGCCTTTACGGGTTGGTACGCGATTCCATGTTTTGCGCTCATGATATCGGTAAACAGATCTTCCCAGGCCTGGCGCTTGTTCTTCAGAAGATAGTTATCGATTTTCAGGCGCAGCTTTTCTTGATCCATTCCCTGTATTCCTCGATCTATTGAATAGCCATTAGTATCGCCTTTCTTTCCAAGGGTGACAGACTTTCCCGCCGGGTTTTCCACCGGGAGATGCATCGCCGGATTCGCTCCCTTTCCCGAAAGTCCTCGCCCAAATTCCGATAATCGTGAAGTGCTTCTGGTTCCGGGCAGCTCATCCACATGAGCTTACCCTCCCTGGAGCTTGGCGGCACTTTTTTACCCTGTCGAGTTCTATCTTCAGGCGGCCTATTTCCTGGAACAACGGCACTGTGATGGCCTATTCAGCAACATCCGGGGCTACCTTGCCATTCCGAAATAGCTCAGGGGGAGACTCCAGAAGCTGGCACTTCCACTGGCTGATCTGGGTCGGGTGAACCTAGCTAGTACCCCTTGGCCAACTCGCTTGAGGTCTTGAGACCCTTGATCACCTCAAGAGCACTTTCACCTTAAATTCCGCGCTGTAGCGCTTACGTTATTGGGCATGATTGGCGACTCCTTCTTGTAGACATTGTCCATACCAACGGATTTCCCAGAACCGTTATGGCCGTAAACAACGGTGATGTTACCTTTGCCAAACTCAAGCGGCTTTCTCGGGGCGAGCGCATTCACTCCCTCCACATCGCCGATGGAACACAATCGAAGCGTGCCAGCAACTCCCTGGAAAAAGGCTGAGGCAGGAAAAGAACAACCCGTTTGAGCAAGTTTCCCTTCGGCTTCCTGTTGGCAAAGCGTTGCAAGCTCAGAAATATCCTTGTCTGAAAGTTCCGTCTGTTCCAGGAGCCGGGTAGCCGCGATTTGAAGCCACTTGGGACGTTCGGAAAACCATTTAGACAGCGATGCTGGAACCTCACTCATGGGAATCCCCCTCCTGTTCCTTCTGCTTATGTCTGATAAAAGTCACCTCGAACGCCTTGCATGGCCGGTATTGCTGAAGGCGATTGGCAAAGGTGAAGGCATCGTTCATCTCATAGTGCTGGAAGATGTCCAGACCGCGATCCAGCGAGATCTTCCAGCCGTGGTCGGTCACGATGTGGCGGGCATGGATAGTGCCGGTGCCGTCGAACTCCCAGGTGAAGTCCACGCCCACCGCGCTGGCGGACTCCTTCATCTTCTCGAAGTTTTCCTTCTGCTGTTCGCCTTTGAACTCGTCTTCGGTTGTCACTAGGTGGACCGCCACCTCGTCTTCCTGCGCCTTGTGTTTTACAACAGTCTCCAGGAACTCCATGAAATTGCGCATCTGATAAAACAATCGGATGTAAGGGTCTGTCACCGTGATCTTGGTAGCGCCTTTGAGGTAGGAACCCAACAGAGTGTCATAGGAGATGCCTTTCTGGTTCTCCTGGAAAGTGAGATGCTTTTCTTTGAGCACGGGTTCGGCAGATGCTGGCGACTCTGTGGACGCCAGAGCCGAGGGAACCGAGCCTGTCTCCCCGATTTCACCATCTTCTCCCTCGGCAATCGTCTTGTGGTAATAGTGCGGGTACTCCTCCTCCTCTAGCGTGGTAACCAGCTTTGTCTTTCCGGTCAAGTCGAAATAGGAGAAACGTACATCGCCGTAGGTGGAATCGATCCGCATCAGTTGGTCTTTGACTCGCTTGCGACCTTCAATGGCGAACCGCAGCAGCTCCTCAATCTCTTCCTTGGAGGCACCGCCATGCGGGAAGAGAATTTTCATCAATCCAGAAAAGGTCTTATTGATGCCGTCCCGGTCGCGGGTTGAAATATCCGAAGAGAGTGAGAAGTATTCTTGATAGCGGTCTGAATAGTCATGGTTTCGGAGTGACCGCAGAATCTCAGCAAGATAGTCCACCACGAAGCCGTAACCATTAGAGAACATCTCGCCACGGATGATCTCTACTTCCCAGCCGGGAATGTAGAAATGGATACGGTCGAGAAATGCAGAGTCGTAGAATTTGTCTGGCAGCTCATCGAACAGGTCAGAATGCTTCAGCATGTAGGGCACAGTGTGCTGGGTGTTGCCAACAAAGACCATGGACGCTTCTGCGCCAAGGGTTTCAACCCCCCGCGAGAAGGACTTGTTGGCCATGTAGTTCTTCATAATGTCTACAAGTGCTTTGTTTACCTGTTTTTTCTTTCCGGCAAATTCATCGAAGGCCACCACATCCCAAAAGCCGACCAAGCCAATCTTGCCGGTCGAGTTATTCACGAACAGCTTCGGAACCGTGACCTCACCGCCGGAGATCAGAATACCGTGAGGGGAGAACTCCGAGTAGATATGCGATTTGCCGGTTCCCTTTGGTCCAAGCTCAATCAGGTTGTAGTTACGCTCGCAAAAAGGGATCAGGCGGATCAACTGGGTCAGCTTGCTGCGCCTACCGAACATCTCGGGGTTGAAACCGATACTCTGAATCAGTAAATCGATCCACTCATCGGTAGTGAACTGTTTGCGAGCCTCGACATAGCCATCAAAATCGAAATGCGACAACTGGATGGGCTTGAGGGTCGACAAGATCCAGGGGCAGGCGTTTTTGTCCTCGGTGAATTCATATTCGATATCCGCGATGCACCACACCCCGCTGACCAGCAGCTTGGGGTGGGACTTTACAGTGCCCGAGTCAACCAACACCTTTTTGATACCGAGGTTGGAAAATGTTGCCTCATAGGCATCAGTTTTATCATTCAGCGCCACGCTGATCTTGTCGATGACCTTGTAGCGGCCTTTTTCCTTGATATTGGAGCGAACCAGGCCTGCTTCATTGCGGTGCACATAGTGCTTGCGCAGGATCTCCTTCACGGTCTCGATGCCGGTTTGGATCGAGGCTTCATCGCTGGTGGCGCAGTACTGACCTAGCAGGTATTCCAGCACATAGGAGGGGACGATAGCGTTGCCCTTGACCGTTTTGACAAGATCCTTGCGGACAACGAGTCCCGGGAAGTGTGTGTTTATTTTCTGGTCAAGTTCGTTCATCGCTCACCTGTCCTGTGAATACTCCACCGGCTAAAGCCGGTGGCTTCGGGTTACGGCTAAAAGCCGGATCGATCGGCCATTCGGCCGATTACCGTCATACGACGGTGAAGTCATCATCCCGTTCCGGTGGCTTCTGATTCTTGATGTATTCCTTCCATACCTCACCTGTCACATTCCCACTGGATGCCACCCAGTAGCCCCGGGCCCAGAGGTGTTGCGCCCAATACCACTTTCGCAAAACTTTGTACTCAGACAATAGCTTATGTGAACTCTTTCCCCTTCAGATACTGAACCGCCCTGGATACCGATAGCTGCGGCGGTATTCCAATCAGCATATGCACATGATCTCGGTTGATTGAGCCTGCGTAGATAACCATCTCCTGGCTCATCGCTATCTCTCGGAGTAACTCTCGACACCGATGGCCTACATCTCCACCCAATACCGGATAACGATACTTCGTCGTCCACACCAGATGGTATTTGCAATCCCAGACCGTATGACTTCCTCGCTTATAATCTTTCATCCTCTGAGCATATCAGCCGCCACCTAAAGGCGGGGGATTTACAGATCCCCTATCGGGGACTTTAAAAGTCGAAATCGCTGGTAAATGATCGCCGCATCAAATACCGGAGCGACTTGTATTCCTTAAAATGAGAAGTCCCAGCGTGCTTTTCCTCCAGCTTGAAGATGACCTCCTGGCCGTTGGCCTCGTCGGCCTTGCGGGTGAGTACGAAGCGCACTTGAAGCTCCCGCTCCCGAGGATTTTCCGAGGTCAGATCAAAAGTCAGGTCGTGGCTGTCGGAGATCAGATCGCCAGCCTCGGTGTAGATGCCTGCTCGCAGAACACGCGGCTGGATCTTGTCCGTCACCGGCCCGGACTGATACAAGGTCACCGCTAGCTGCCCGGAGGTAATGACCGAGCTGGCTCCGCGCAGGATGTCCACCTCGACAGCGGTGACATCGCTCTGGCGCTTTTTGTTGATCTTGAGTACCGGGATCACCACCTCCTGCAACGATGCCCCGCCATGCACAAAGCGGCTGCCGGAGCCCTTCAGGCGCAGGCGGTTGATCGATTTTGGAATCTGAACCTCTACCTCACCGGCGAGGCCAAGCTGTGCCGGGGTGAACTTGTGCAGGCTGGATGTCTCGGCAAGTCCCTTGCCGAGCACGAAACGGCGGTCCCGGAACAGAATCTGGTCGCCTTCGGCATCGACCCCGGAAAAATCGCTCTCGTCAATGGCACGGTTTTGATAGATGAAGCCATGATCCGAGGTCACCAGCAAGTTGTTGGCGTTGGCCCCGGTCAGCTTCTTGATCAAGCGAATCAGCTCCCGCAGGGTTTCTTCCACTGCTTCGAAAACCCGTTCCTCGGATTCCCGCTTGTCGCCGGTGGCGTCGATGCGGTTGTGGTAGACGTAAATCACGTCGTGGTCGCGCACCAAAGCCCGGCAGTCATCGCCTTTCATGGCCATCAGCTCATCGGCCTTGCAGGCCGTTGCCCGCTTATCCGTCGCCTGACCGAGGATCTTTATGCGGTTGGCTGTACCTTGGGAGCTTTGCCCATCCACCAGCACGGTGCCGGTTTCGTTGTCGGCAATCGCCAGTTTCTTGTTGGGCAACAGCGCCGCCATGCCTAACTGGGTGTAGCTGGGCAGCATCGAGAGCGCGGACTCGAGGTCTGCGCTGTAGCGGTCCTCCTGGCGGATAAGGCTCAAGAGCTCATCGCCGACCTCGTAGCGCATCGCATCGGAAATGATCACGCAGACCTTGTTTCCTTTTCGCAGGAAAGGCTGGACCCAGCGCTCAAAAAAGTTCCTTTGCAGGGGGACGGTATGAGCCTCCCATCTGCCAGCCTCATCCACAAAGGTTTGAAAGCGGTCGCCCAGCTTCAGGAGGTAGTTGTTGGAATAGAGATTTTCGATCTGATCGGTCAGGGTACCCATCAGAGACGCCTGACCCGACATGCGAACATGGTAGGTGAACTTGCGGTATAGCTGATCGAGCTGATACCAATGGCTGCAGTAGCGCTGTACACCTTCGACCAAGCTGTCCATAGCGAGCTTGGCCTCGCCCAGGGCATGGGTAAACTTGGCCGCGTAATCGAGTGCCTCATAGAGTTGCCGGTATTCATGATACCAGTGGCTCTGCCGCCGCTGGCGAACCCACAGCGCCACATCGCCGCTGGTAACCGTACACGAGACTACCTCCCGCACCAGATCGCTGATGATCTTCTGATCGATGAGGCGAAAGTAATCCAGTTCCAGCAACTCCCGGAAGTCCCGTTTGGCTAGGTCCTGTTCAGTGCCGAGGACCTCGGCGCATTCGGCAGAGAGAGTTTCGAAGGCGCCCTCGAACCGACGGCTATCCTTCCATCGCTTGAGGAATACCAGCGCATCGCCGGTCAGCTTTACCTGGCCATCAGTGCCCATGGCATAACACGACTTGAACAGCTCAATGACAAAGTCGCGGATGCCTGGCTCATCCGACTTATAACCACAGTAACGGGTCATCTGTTCCCACAGAAAGCCATCCAGTCCGCAGCGACCGATAAGCTTGAGCTTGCCGTCCCGGCCGTCAGCCAACTCCTGCAGCAAGTTTTCCAATATAGCGTCCACACGTGGCTCGCTGCCTGAACACACCGCCAGCATCTTTAGGCGAATAAGCCCTTCGGTATCATCGGGCTTCAAAATCTTCTTGAGAGCCTCCTTCCGCCTGGTAGCCCGAAAGAACTCTGAATGTGCCTGCACCACATCCGTGAACTCCAGGCCTAGCTCCAGTTCGGACAGCCAGATGGCCACCTGGTCGGTACGAAACTCGCCGTGGGCCAGTTGCACGTCCAGCAGCCAGTTGTCCAGATCGGAAGGCTGAGGCTCCTCGCGGTAAAGCAGGAACTTCTGTTCCGGCTGTTCACGCAATATCCGGTATTTGATGCCGTACTCGTTGTTGGTAAGTTCCAGCTTCTCGACGCCGGGCAGCGACAGCGCCTCGAAGTCGTCGCGCAACTCCTGCTTGGCGTCGTACCAGAAGACGATCCGGTGACGTTCGAAGAGTTTGGTCAGGGCTTGGGCTATGCGGCCGTTCATGCTTGCCCTCCCTTTATTCCCAACTTTGAAAAGTTATAATGAATCATGGCGATGATGTTGTCCAACCGGCGCAACAGATCGTCATACGTCATAATGTCGATAATATTGGCGTATTTTCGCTTGATAATTTCAAAATCGAGCTTTTGCTTATTATTAAAATTATTATCCCGCCCAAGAATGAGCATTGCTTTTGGATTTGTAATTTTGATTACGAAGTCAGAAGGCAATTCAGCCTTGCACTTTTCCTGAATGGAGCGCTCACCGACTAACCCCCATTTAGTCAAATGGAAAAGATACTTCTCAACCTGCATAACAGCCTCGGACAACTCGCTGGATGGTGTGTAGTTGCCGCGAGATCCAGGTTTTCTGGAAAGGAGTTGATGTGGCCGTGGTCGCTTTACTTCGATGACATCCACGCTGCCATTTGCATCGACCAGCAGTAAATCTATGTAGCGGTCTGTCCCTTTCCCTAACGTAGAGTAGAAATCCTTGATATGAACGTTTTCAAGAACCGCCACATACCTGGGAAAAATAAGCAACAAAAACTCCACAAGCTGGCGTTGCCAGTCTTTCTCCTTAAAGGCATCCGGCCTGGCATCAACCTCTCGCAGCATTGCCGAAATCTCATCCCGAACATATTCAAATTTTTTCGGTTCGTAGTCCTTGATAAAATCTATTTTTGACCGATTCCGGATGGTCTTCTTTTGGTCGAGATAGTTGTCCAACTTGACTTGAGCATCTGACATCGTTCCCATATAGTCCTTTAATACCCTGGTAATCCTTGCGCGCGCGTAATGTGTCAATTCTGTTGAGGTCGGGAAATTGCGCAATAATTCCTCGAAATCGGCAACAGGGATTGCTCCCTCGGCATTCCCTCCTATTACAATAGATTCATCGACCAGCTCATCTATTCGCCGAAAGACAGATATATCTCTGTAGGCAACAAAAGTTTTAATACTGATTGCCATATCCTTGGAGAGAAGCAGGTCGTATTTAAGGCCGAGGATATCTTTATTGACATTGAAAAAATCACCATCGCCAATGGCAAGAAGAAAAACACGTTCATCCTCTGTCCAAAGACCTGATTCATCTTCTTCGACAAGAGCATCAGTACTAAAAGTAAAAGTCCGACGAAATGTTACCGAACCGTTTTTACTCAGCTTATTATCGACCCAGTCAGAACTAAATCTTTCTGGCGTATAGATGAGGAGGAGGCGGTCATCCTGACAATCTATCTCTATCATCTCCGATTATCCTTTGGCAGTCAGACCGGCTATTTTCTTCAATGCCTTTCCGAACTTGTTGTAATTCACCTTCACACCGTCATCGAGATCAATCTCAACCTGTTTTGTCGCCAGCGGGTAAAGCACCTCGCGTTCGTACTCTTCCAGCTCGGTGATCATCTTGTTGATCTTTTCAATTTCCTTGAGCGCCTTGGTCTTCTCTCCGGCAGTGGCGCTGGCACTGATGCTTACCGCTTCCAGGTGATTCTTTTCGGAGGCGAGTTTGGTTCGGAACTCGCGCAGGTAGTCGTTCAAAATGACGCTGACCGTGTCCGGGCGGTAGCGGTGCATGTAGATGAGGGCATTGAAGCTGCCCTTGGAGCTGGAAAACAGCCAATAGATGGGACGCTTCTTGTGACGCTTCACATGGTCGCTGTAGAACTCCTTGAGGAAATAATCACGGATGGTGTAGTTGCGTTTTCCCTTGATGTTCAGCGCCTTTTCGATGAACTGGAGGTTTTCCTCAAAGTGCTCCTCACCAAATGTCACACGCAGGAACTTGTAGAAACGTTCCGTGATGTCGTCAGTGAACCAGTTGCCATCGAGCATCGGAATCACATTATCATCGTCTGCCGGGAAGGAAGGATCGGGGATTTGCTTCAGGTAGTCATCAATGGTCTCGCCCTGATTGGCCAGGACCAAGCCCGGCTTTTCCAGTGCGTAGCGGCCAAACATACAGCCCACAGCGTAGGAGATAAACTCCTTCATTGTGTCTGCAAGCAGCAGCGTTTCCAGCTCTTCCTCGCTTTTGTTTCCGCCGTAGCGATAGTGCGGATTGCAGGTCAGGGTGATTTCGGTGAGTGGCACCTCGGGCGTCAGCTCATCCTGCAGGCCATAGGCTTCGATGAAGATACGGTTGTTTTCTTCCTCCAGACGTTGCATCTCTAGGATCATATCCTGCCAGTGGGTACGGAGTTTCTGGTAGGTGTCCTTCAGGGTGGGCTCGCGGTAGTCGGGATGCAACAGCGGTAGGTCGGTAAAGTCCCAGGAGGTTTCGTAGGAGTCCCAGTCAATAATCGAATTATTTATTGCATGTTCTGCAAGACTATCAATTTTTTCTTGTCCGACAGGGGCAATAGGCAGCCTACCAAGTGGGCCTTCATGGTAATCAAGCGTCGGAGAAATAAAGGTTAGAAGATAATCAACGACCTTTGAGCACCCTAGTGCTGTCAAGAATTTCGCAGCGCTCAAAGAGCCTGGAAAGCACATCGCCCCCTTTGTTTCAAACACATATCCTGGTGGCGTAAATCTCATGGAAAAACGAGCTGACGAAATTGTTGACCATGTAGTACCAACCTTGAAATATTTATCTCTATTGATGACCCTACCGTTTGACTTAACCCTTACATTTGGTGTGTTATCTATATATTCACAAATTGCTTCACCATCATTTTCATAATTTACAACATAGTTATTATTTCCATACCATTTTCGAAATGGGCCTCCTTTGTTGCAGGCAAACCATTTTCCGTTCTCTCTAGTAACGGGGGCTACAGCTTTTGGATTAATGAACCTCTCACGTGGACATTCATGCCACTGACGTAGGAAAAGGTCATTGTTTGTTGTTGCCATTCCTTGTGATGGCACTGCGAATTCCTTAAGGCTTTCATATTGTTCAAAAGCCTTAAGCACCCCATTTGGTGCCCAATACGCAATCGGGCTGCCGGGAATCTTTTTGAAGTCAGCGGCAGAGGCGCGGTAGAACCAGCTGCAGTCTGGATTCTTGATAGCTTCACGAATAGCCGCCCCTTTTTCAGCCTCCGAGTTGCCATCAATCAACCGTAAATAACCACCTTTGTATTCCGGTCTATTTTTGTTTTCCAGTACAAAGGCTGTAGTTGAAACCACTTCACCACCGATACTATCGAAGGCTCGCGCTCCCAGATGCGCCATCGAAAGAATCGTATTTTGAGCAAGCAGTCGTGAACGAAGTTTTTCGAAGGACGAGAGGAACATCCAGCTTTGCATGGTAATCATCGCAACCGAACCTTGTTTTTGGACCAGATCAAGATTCCGTTCAATGAACATGGCAAACAGATCGGATTTACTATTGGGGTAATTGTCTTTAGCCCACTTACCCAGTCGTCCATTCATTCCCTTGCCACCCATATACGGCGGATTGGCAATTACCACATGGTATTTTGTGCTGAGATAATCGGCCTGCCGCAGGGCTTGTTTGCAGTTATCGACACTCTCCCGATGCCCGAAGGTGGGGGATTTAACGGATTGATCATAAGCAATCAAGGCATCCAGCGTCTTTTGCGATTGTTCCGTGCTCAACTGCGGATGTAGCAGTGAGCCAAAATTATCTGCCTCCTCAAAAAG
>NZ_AFOC01000022.1:0-35115 GCF_000224455.1 endosymbiont of Riftia pachyptila (vent Ph05) | reverse complement strand
TTTTTCGAGTGTGCGCATGGTGCTTTCGTGGGTTCTTTGTGGGGGTTTGTTTGCAGTGTTTGTGGCCGTAGTGGTGGTCTGCGTGTGTGTGTTCGGCGGTAGTGAGTGGGGTTGTGCATGGGTTTTTGCCGTGTTGCTCTTCTCTCGTGGCGTGGGCGCCGGTTTAATGCTCGGCGATGATGTTCCCGTTTCTGTTCTGGGTGTTGCCGTGCGTCAGGTTCTGCTGGGTGTGGGTGTGCCGCGTGGTGTCTCCGTGCATCGCTTGGGGCTTTCCTTCGGGATTCACCTTGTTGAGGCGGGTGGCGCTGTCGGCGCCGTCGAGTATTTTGTGTGGCGCGGTGTTGTCAGTACCTTGGGCATGTATGCCGGTGTTTTTTTGTTTGTTGGCGAGGGTGTTGTCTGCTCGCTGGCTCTTTTGCGTCTTTATTCGTTTGGAGTTGTCTTCGGATGACTGTTTCGGGGTGATGTCATTTGCAGTTTGAAAGGTTGTTTCTTTGTTTTCGGCTTCTGTGCGGACCTGGTGTTTTGTTTCCTGGCTTACCGTGTGGTTTGCCCTGGGATGGGTTAGGGGGGGTCTGGCTGATCTCCCCGTATTGGCGTGATTGTCGGGCTGCTGCTTTGGTGTTGGTTTGTCGTCTTGTGTGGTGCCGGGTTTGGTCGTTGACGGGTGTGGGTTGAGTGATGCTTTCCGGCGTCCCGTTCTGGTCTTGATTGGTGTCCTTGGCTTTAGCACGCTCCAAGTTTTGGAGTGTTGGCCGCGGGGGTTCAGGCGCTCCCCTGCTAAGGGAGTATGGGGTTAATAGCTCCATCGAGGGTTCGAATCCCTCTCTCTCCGCCATGTCAGTGCATCAGTGCAAGACTGTAATCTCAGGTTGCAACTGAATCACATAGCGCCCGTAGCTCAGCTGGATAGAGTACCTGGCTACGAACCAGGTGGTCGGAGGTTCGAATCCTTCCGGGCGCGCCATTTTAGAAGATAAATCGACCGGTTAGAGTGTCCTGCTTGACCGGTTTTTTTTGGCGATACTTTGCTGGCGATTTGTGGATGTCAGTCAATGTTTCTTGCCCGTGGGACTCAAGCTACAGTTTGGCTTAGGTAGTTGACAGCGGAAGATGTGAGAAGTATATTTCCCGCCCTTCTCACCGTTACCCGGTGCTGATAGTTTGGCAAGGTAGCTCAGTTGGTTAGAGCACAGCACTCATAATGCTGGGGTCGGCAGTTCGAATCTGCCCCTTGCTACCATATTAAAACCCCGCCGGTTCAGTGAACCTGGCGGGGTTTTTTTGTGCCCACTTTTGGTTCGCGCTGACATCGGTGACCCATTTTGGTGCGTCAATCATTTCTGAGTGCCCCATTTTGGTGCCTTTTTGGGTGTGTGCCATATTTATTTTTGCCTATCTATTTGAATTAAATAATATTTTATGGAAGGCACTAAAATTGCATACTCGTAGACGAAAATGCATGCGCAGTGAGCGCATGTGATTAATAAACTGCTAGTGAGAGAGATTCAGATGGCACGATTCCACCTTTTGGGGCGCTTGCTGCCCCTGATTGGGGCATTTTTCCTCCCGGGGACCGCTTTGGCGGAAGAGACAGCGATCAATGGGGCCAATACGGCATGGATCATGGCTTCCACTGCCTTGGTTCTTTTTATGACCCTGCCGGGGCTGGCGCTGTTTTATGGTGGTCTGGTACGCAGCAAAAATGTCCTTTCGGTGTTGATGCAGTGTTTTTCCATTGCTGGGATGGCCACGATTATCTGGTTTGTCTTCGGCTACAGTCTCGCTTTTGGCGAGGGGAATGCCTGGATCGGCGACTTCAGCAAGGTGATGATGGCAGGCATCGGCAAAGAGACTCTCTCCGGCGATATTCCTGAGTCACTTTTTATGCTGTTTCAGATGACCTTTGCGATCATCACCCCGGCGCTGATTGTGGGTGGCTTTGCCGAGCGCATGAAATTCTCTGCCATGATGATCTTCAGTGCGGTCTGGCTGGTGCTGGTCTATCTGCCGGTGACCCACTGGGTCTGGGGTGGTGGCTGGCTCGGTGAGATGGGCCTGTATGACTTCGCTGGTGGTACTGTGGTGCACATCACCGCCGGTGTGGGGGCGCTGATGGCGGCGCTGGTTTTTTGTTCTGGCTCTTGCTTTGTGATCTCTGCCATGTTGCCGCTTTTCTTGTGTATGTCCTGCTGATGGATACGGATAGAGCCGCCACCCAGCTCCACGCCGTTCAGCACCATGTCGTAGGCGCGGGATTTGCAACCACCTGGATCGCTCTCCAGCAGCTCCAGCTGGTCGAGCTTGGGGGAGGTGAAGGGGTGGTGTAGCGGGGTCCAGCGATCATGGTTGTCGTCCCACTCGAACATCGGGAAGTCGACCACCCAGAGCGGCCGCCAGCCCTCCTCCATCAGGCCCAGATCCTCACCGACCTTGACTCGCAGGGCCCCGAGGGCCTCGTTAACCACGCTCGTCTTGTCGGCACCAAAGAAGATCAGGTCGCCATCCTGGGCACCGGTGCGCTGCATGATGCCCTCCACCGCGGCATCGGTGAGGAACTTAAGGATCGGCGATTGCAACCCATCTCGGCCTTTGGCCGCCTCGTTCACCTTGATGTAGGCAAGACCCCTGGCGCCATAGATGCCTACAAACTTGGTGTATGCGTCGATCTCCTTGCGGCTGAGCTTGCAGCCACCGGGCACGTGCAGCGCAGCAACCCGGCCGTGGGGATCTTTGGCCGGAGCGGAGAAGACCTTGAACTCCACATCCTGCATCAGATCGCGCAGGTCGATCAACTCCAGCGGCACTCGCAGGTCGGGGCGATCAGAACCATAGCGCTCCATCGCCTCATCGTAGGTCATGCGCGGGAAGGGATTAGGCAGATCGGTGCCAAGGACCTCCTTAAACAGCTGACGAATCATCTCCTCGTTGAGATCCATAATCTGATCTTCGCTGAGGAAGGAGGTCTCGATATCGAGCTGGGTGAACTCAGGCTGACGATCGGCCCGCAGATCCTCATCACGGAAGCAGCGCACCACCTGATAATAACGATCCATGCCCGACATCATCAGCAGCTGCTTGAAGAGCTGCGGCGACTGCGGCAATGCAAAGAACTGCCCAGGATGGGTACGGCTCGGCACCAGATAGTCGCGGGCACCCTCAGGGGTCGCCTTGGTCAGCATTGGGGTCTCGATGTCGAGAAAGCCCCGCTCATCGAGAAAGCGACGCAGTGAGCGGGTGACCTGGGCGCGAATGCGAATCTTCTCCAGCATCTCAGGGCGACGCAGGTCCACATAACGGTAGCGCAGGCGCACCTCTTCGGAAGTGTTTTCGTGCTCATCAAGCTGGAACGGTGGGGTCTCAGCGCGATTCAGCACCTCCAGTTCAAGACCGAGGATTTCAATCTCGCCGGTAGGCAGATCGGGATTGACGGTGCCCTCCGGGCGCGGGCGCACGCGGCCCTTCACCCGCAACACAAACTCGTTGCGCACATGCTCGGCAATAGAAAAGATCTCCGAGCGGTCGGGATCATAGACTACCTGCACCAACCCCTCCCGGTCGCGCAGGTCGATGAAGATCACTCCACCATGGTCGCGGCGACGATGAACCCAACCGGGGGTTTCTCTTTTGTGATGGTTGTGCGTGGTTTTGTTTTTGCCGTCGTCTTGGTTGGGCCTGCCATGCCTTCCTGGCTTCTAAGGCTTGGTCCGGGTGTTGTTCTCTTTGCGGTGGGGGGCTGTTCCTGTTTGGCCTCGGGTTGTGCCTGTTGGTCCTCGGGTTTGGCGGGGTGCGGTACTATTGCTCTCGTGGCGCGTGATGTGTTGTTTGTGTGTTCTCCGGTCGTTTCGATGTCCTGGTGGTTTTGTTTGGGCTGCCTGCTTCGGTCCGGGCGGGTGTGTTTGGGTGTGGTGGGGGTTTTGGCTTTTGGTCTGTCGCTCCCTGTCTTGTGCTGCGCCTCCGCGCCTTCGTCGCTGGTAGTAACACTTGTGGTGGCTCTCCTTTGTGGTGGAGATTCGTCGCCGTGGCCGTTGCGGGTGGGGTTGCCGTTGTGGGGGCTCGTTGTCTCTCTTGGTTTTTTGCTCTCGGCCTGGCGTGAGTGGCGCCGGGGGCTGCGCGTCCACCGCCGGTCCGACAGTCGGGCCGCGTTGGGTCGCCAGCGGTTTGGCGCGATCCGCCCGGTGTGTGATGGTGTCTGGGTGGCCTGCCGGCCCGCGTGGCTCGGGTTGGTCGTCGCGCGGGGTGTTTCTGGTGGTTCTTGCAGTGGGCTGTGTCGCGTGGTGCTGTGCGTGCCGTGCGGCGCGGTGCTGCCGCCGGGGTTTCTGGCTGGCGTTGTCGGTGAGCTGTTCCTGCGCGGTGCCCGGTGGTTTTTCCGCCATCTCCTGTCTGTCGATTCTTAGTTGGAGTTGCTGGGGGCGGCGTTGCTGGGGTATTTGTTCTGCTTTTTTCGGGGTTTCTGGGGTTTCTTTTTGCTGGTTTGCTTGGCGTCTTTTTGGTGCTGGTGTGCTGCTTTTTGCGGGCTTCGGGGGGCGGGGTGCTGCTTCTTGGGTGGGGGGTGTCCTGATTCGGGGGAGTTTGTTTGTATCTGATTGTTGCTCTTTTGTCTCGCTTTCCGTTGGTGGTCGGCGGTTTCGTTACGGTCTTCGTGGCTGGGCTTTTTGCTGTCTCGGGGGTTGCTGTCTGCTCTTGTGTTTTGGCGCTGGTTTGGGGGTGTGAGGGTTCGGGCTCTTTTGGCCCGTTCATGCAGCTGGCTGGTTAGTCGGTCCGCCTTTCGTTTTTCTTTTGCTCGGTTTGTTTGGGTGCCTCCTCTCTGGTTTGTTTGCTCGGCCAGCTGATGCTGGCGTGTTCCTTCTGCGGCTTCCTCGGGCGGGTCTTGCGCTGTAGGTGTTCGTCGATCGATTCCGGTCGTTCCTTTTGCTGTTGCCGGTAGGTCGGCTTGGGGGGACGTTGTGTGCCCCCGCTGTGTCGGTTGCTGGCGTTGTCGGTGATCCGCACGGCCGTCTTGATGTTGTCTTTTTTTGGCTGCTTGGTCGCGCTCCCGTTGCTTCCGCTCTTGTGGTTCTCGGGGGTCTCTTTGCATCGGTTTCTGGCGGGGGTGGGTATGCCGGCTGACGGTGTTGTGGTGGTTTTCGGGGGTGTTGGGCTGGTTTTTTCTGAGTAGGACTTCTTCGTCTTGGTTTTCGTGGCTTGCGTGGTCTTTGCCCGCCTCGTGATGTGTGTTGATCCGGGTTCCGGCTGGCTGTTTGAGCGGTTTTTGTTTCCGGATGTGGCGGTTTTGGTTGCTTTGTGGTTTGCGGTGGGGGATGGCTGGTGGGTTCTGGTTGTTCTGCTTGGCCTGCTGTTCTTTGCCGTTGGTCTGCTCGGGGTTGGCGTTGTGCTGGAGCAAGTGGCTTTTCTTCTCGGCTGCCTGGGTGTCGTTTGCTCGCTGTTGGTGTGTGGGTTCGATACGGTGTGGGGCTGCGGTGAGGTTGGGTTGGTTCGTCTGCTTCGGGTTCCTCCTGTTGCCGGTGCTGTTGTGATGCTGCCCGTGCTCGCTCATCTGTGCTTGCTGCTCGCGGTTCTGTTCTACCTGGTCACTGGTGTGTTCGGCCTCTTTGGTTCTCTGTCGCGGCTGGCGCTGCCTGGGCCTGCCACCCTGTCTCTCAATCGACATCAATCGACTCCCTTAACCTAGGTTAGGTTGCTGAAATAGTCCGCCATTCGATGGGCACCCCGATCATAACTGGCTTGCGGCTTACCGGATGGCATCTATCGTCTGCACGCCAAGATCACTGTCACTCCCCCGCTCGATGATCAGTTCAACACGCCGGTTCTTGGCCCGATTCGCCCAGGAGTCATTGGGGACCAAGGGGGACGAATCCGCATGCCCCTCAACCGAGACCCTGGAGGGGTCGAGGCCGTGATTGCTCAACATCGCATGCACCACCGTTACCGCGCGGGCGGAAGAGAGTTCCCAGTTGGAACGGAAACGCTTAGTGGAGATGGGGATATCGTCAGTATGGCCAGCCACCACTACTTTCCCCGGCGTGGCGGCGATGACTTTGGTGATCTTCGAGATCACGTCAAAGAATCCAGGGTTGAGAGTCGCTCTGCCCGACCCAAAAGAGCCTTTCTCCTGGATTCGAATGATAATCTTGGTCGCTTCTGTTTCAACCTCAAGCATCCCCTCATCGATCTCCTTATCCAGCATCATCTTCAGCTCTTCCGCCTGCTCTTTGACTTCGGCTTCGATCTGCTCCAGCACCGCTTCACGCATCTGCTGATCGACTTCGACATCCTTTTCGGCCTGTTCCTTACTCTCGTTGACCTCCAGGTTCTCCTGCTCCTCATCTGTGGTGATCTGGCGAATCTCGTCGATCACCGTGGGCTCAGGCTTACCCGTGCTGAACTCCTGTTTGATCACGCTGACGCCCTTGACGATCTCATTGGCCGGGATCTCACGCTGCACGCCGAAGGCATCCTTCATCGACTCCGCCATCTTCTTGAAACGCACGGCATCAATGGTTGCGAACGACAACAACAACACAAAAAAGCACATCAGCAACGACATCAGGTCAGCAAAGGTGGCCAACCAGGCAGGCAGGCCGGCTTCACATTTCGGGCATTCTTCAGCCATCTGTATACTCCCCTGCCCTACTTGTCACCAGAGGGACGTTTGCTGGAAGGCAGGTAGGTGCTTAGTAATTGCTCCAACACCCGCGGGTTCATACCCTCCTGGATCCCGGAGATGGTCTCGATGATCAGAGACTTGTTGGTCTTCTCCATGGCACTGGCGCGGGCCAGCTTATCGGCAATTGGTTGTGCAAAGGCGTTGGCGATCACCGCCCCATAGAGGGTCGTCAATAGAGCCACTGCCATTGCCGGGCCGATACTGGCGGGGTCGGACATATTGGCAAGCATCTGCACCAGACCGATCAGGGTACCGATCATGCCCATCGCCGGCGCCATGATCGCCATGTTGGTAAACATAGTCTGCCCCACCTCGTGGCGCTGAATGGTCAACTCGATATCCTTGCTCAATAGTTTGCTGACCAGGGAGGGATCGTGACCATCGACACAGAGTCCGATCCCCTGCTTGAGAAAATCGTTGCTGATCTCCTGCCCTTCCAGCGCCAGCAGACCATTTTTGCGTGCCACATCGGCCAGCTGCACCGCCTCTTCGATCAGCTTTTTGGGATCATCGGTTTTGTAGAAAAATGCCTTCATTCCGATCGCAAAAGAGCCCAGAAAATCCCCCAGGGAGACCTGCATCAGCGTCACACTAAAGGTGCCGCCCACCACGATCAGAATTGAGGGTACGTTGACAAACAACATCACGTCACCACCGGTAGCAATCGCCGCGATGATGATGCCAAATCCTCCGAGTAAACCAACAAGTGTTGCGATATCCACCTGATACTCTCCAACTCAAGATGTCGTCAAAACAGTATTTCTGCTTCTTTTCTGTCGCCGATACCCGGCTTTTCGCACAGAGCCATTGGCACTCTGTTGTTCGTTCCAGGTAGCGGACAGGCCAGCCGAAACTTTAATTCCCTGCGGCTGGCAAGCTGGGGTCAGTAGGGTGTGAAGGCATCGAAAGTGCTGCGAAGTGCGGTAAGCTCTGCAGATGCAGAAAAGAAAGAGTGTTCTTATCACCGGCTGCTCCAGTGGAATCGGCCTCTGTGTTGCACAGGGGCTACAGCAGCGCGGTTATCGGGTGTTTGCCAGCGCACGAAAAATAGCGGATGTGGCGCGTCTGCAAGAGCTGGGGCTGGAGAGTCTGCAGCTCGATCTGGATGATTCTGCCTCCATCGCCAACGCCCTTGAGGAGCTATTACAGAGCAGCGACGGCAAACTCTACGGGCTGTTCAACAACGGCGCCTATGGCCAACCTGGCGCGGTGGAGGATCTGTCGCGGGAGGTGCTGCGCCAACAGTTTGAGACCAACCTGTTCGGCTGGCATGAACTGACCTGCCGGGTGATCCCGGTGATGCGCAGACAGGGCGAGGGGCGCATCATCCAGAACAGCTCGGTTTTAGGACTAATAGCCTTGCCCTACCGTGGCGCCTACAATGCCAGCAAGTTCGCCCTGGAAGGGCTGACAGACACCCTGCGCCTGGAACTGCGCGGCAGCGGCATCCAGGTCAGCCTGATCGAGCCCGGGCCGATCGAGAGCCGATTCCGCAACAATGCCTACAAGGCATGGCAGCGCAACATCGATGCCGATAGATCGTTTCATCGCAGCAACTACCTAGCGATGGAGGCACGACTGCTGAAGGAAGGGCCAACCGCCCCATTCACTCTACCGGCGGAGGCGGTGCTAAAGCGGGTATTTCATGCCTTGGAGAGCCGGCACCCCCGCCCCCGCTACTACTGTCACCGTCCCCACCTATCTGTTTGGCACACTGAAACGACTGCTATCAACCCGGGGGATGGACTGGGTTCTGCAGAAGGTCTCCGGCGAGGGTGGCCGTTAGCCGGTAAGCTCAAGCATTGTTGTGCAGACCGATGACCGAACGGACTGAATCCTCACGCTCTGACTTCGCCCCGTCGCTTCGATTCTGCTCCAACTGATCGAGGTAGCTGCTCGATACGTCGCCGGTCACATACTCCCCGTCGAAGACTGAGGTGTCGAAGCGTTCGATATCAGTCTTGCCCTTCTTCTGCACCGCCTCGATCAGATCCTGCAGATCCTGATAGATCAACTCGTCACAACCGATGATGTCGCGCACTTCTTCCACCGTCCGACCGTGGGCCACCAGCTCGGTGGCGGCCGGCATATCGATGCCATAGACATTGGGGAAACGCACCGGCGGCGCTGCCGAGGCAAAATAGACCTTGCGGGCGCCGGCATCCCGCGCCATCTGCACGATCTGCTTCGAAGTGGTACCGCGCACGATGGAGTCGTCCACCAGCATCACATTCTTGCCTTCGAACTCAAGGTCGATGGCATTGAGCTTCTGGCGCACCGATTTTTTGCGCACCGTCTGTCCGGGCATGATAAAAGTGCGGCCGATATAGCGATTTTTGATGAAGCCCTCGGTGTAGCGCACTTTCAGCTCATTGGCCAGCGCCAGCGCTGCGGTGCGACTGGTATCCGGGATCGGGATCACGACATCGATGTCGTGCTCCACCCATTCCCGCTGAATCTTCTTCGCCAGCTTTTTGCCCATACGTGAACGCGCCTTGTGCACGAAGACGTTGTCGATGATTGAATCGGGACGGGCAAAGTAGACAAACTCAAAGATGCAGGGCGAGCTTACCGGGTTTTCCGCACACTGCTGGGTATGCAATTCGCCATCCTTGCTGATGAAGACCGCCTCGCCCGGAGCCAGATCCCGCACCCGTTCAAAGCCGAGCACATCCAGTGCAACGCTCTCAGAGGCGATCATATATTCGGTGCCCAACTCAGTCTCGCGCTTGCCATAGACCACCGGACGAATACCGAAGGCATCGCGGAATGCCAGGATACCCACCCCGGGGATCATGGAGATCGCCGCATAACCACCGCGGCAGCGTCGGTGCACGCCGGCCACCGCCTTAAAGATATGTTCAGGTGCCAAGCGCCTGGTGTTCTGTGCCTCCAGCTCATGGGCAAAGATATTCAGCAGGATCTCTGAGTCGGAGTCGGTGTTGATATGACGCAGGTCATCCCGGAACAGCTCCTGCTTCAGCTCTTCTGCATTGGTCAGATTGCCGTTATGGGCCAGGGTGATGCCATAAGGGGAGTTGACATAGAAGGGTTGGGATTCAGCTGAGGAGGAGCAGCCAGCGGTCGGATAACGCACATGGCCAATACCTATGTTGCCACGCAGGTCGATCATGTGACGAGTATGGAAGACGTCCCGCGCCAATCCGTTCGCCTTGCGCAGATGCAGGTTGCCGCCTTCACAGGTGACGATCCCCGCGGCATCTTGTCCACGGTGTTGCAGGACCAGTAATGCATCGTACAGCGACTGATTGACTGCCGATTTACCGACAAGCCCGGCGATACCGCACATACCTTTTACTCCGTCAAACAAGAAGGGCCGATTATAGCGATATTGCGCGCCTCTCGGAGCCCCCTTTAATAACTAAAATAGCGGGCGATGTCGTCGGGGAGGTTCTGCTTCATCCACAACGCCATCTCTTCAAAGTAGGGAATCAGCGACGACTCATGCCACCAACCATCTCCCGGCAGCGGGGTCAGGCCGGCCAGCAACACCAGGATAGCCACCATTAGCACGCCCCGGGCGATACCGAAAAGCATACCAATCATACGATCAGTACCGGTCAAACCAGTGGAATCAACCAACAAGGCAAGAAATCGATTGAGGATTGCGCCGAGCAGCAGGGTGACGATAAGTAGCAGACCGAAGGCGGCGCCCAAACGCAGAGAGGGCACATCAATCCAGGGTTCTAGTTGTACCGCCAGCGGACGGAAGAACAGCCAGGCCACCCAAAATCCCACCACCCAGGTGGCAAGAGAGAGCGCTTCGCTGACGAAACCGCGCACCAAGCTGATAATGGCAGAGATGGCGACAACAATAAGGATGAGAATGTCTATCCAATGCATCGCAATTCAGAAACGCCAATTGAGGAAGGATCGAATTGATCGCTATCGTTTTTGAGAGTCTGAAACGAGACACCCGGAATTGATCCGGGCATTCGCATTCAATTTGGTGGAGCCAGGCGGGATCGAACCGCCGACCTCAACACTGCCAGTGTTGCGCTCTCCCAGCTGAGCTATGGCCCCGAAGGAGGTGCGAATATTAGGGGAAGATTCGGGTTTTGTCTACTGTTTTTTCTGCCTGATTGGAGACCAATAGAGTCTGCAAAATTAGAGCCGATCCAGCTGTCTCTTTAAACGAAAAACGGCCCTTAGATGGGCCGTTACACAAGGGCTGGCGGGGTCTGGCTCCTAGAGCATCATCACCCACAGCAGGGTAGCCCCAGTCACCGCTGCAACGGCGATCAAGGCCGCCGTCATGCAGGACGTACAGATATTGGAAAACAGGTGCGCACTTTTCTCACTCATAACATTCTCCTCAATGCTATCAATCGATGGAGAAGGCCCGGCTATCGACAGCGCTTGGACCCACTCCAACCGACAGAGACAGGTATAAAAAACGGTACGTATCGGTCTGATGCCGACTAAACTTCGCTTCCGTTGGAGCCTAGAAATAGCAGATTCCGGCACAAATGCAAATTTTCTCTCCGATCTGCACCGAACTGTCAGTAAAAACCCTAACTCGTGGGTGGGCAGTCCCGGCCCCTAGTGCACCAACAATCAGGTTTTACCCTGCTGCTCAATCTTAGCCCAGGAGTCACGCAGCGTGACAATACGGTTAAATACCGGCCGCTCTGCTGAGGCATCCTGGCGATCGAGGCAGAAATAGCCCTCACGCTCAAACTGGAAGCGCTCACCCGGAGCTGCCTTCGCCAGAGCCGGCTCGATATAGCAGTCGGTGAGGGTACGCAGGGAATCGGGGTTTAGGCTGTCGGTGAACGCCCCGCCCTCCTCTACCTGGTCAGGATTGGCCTTGCTGAAGAGCCGGTCGTAAAGGCGCACCTCGGCCTTCACGCCGTATTCGGCGGAGACCCAGTGGACCACGCCGCGCACCTTGCGGCCCTCCGGATTTTTACCCAGAGTCTCGGGGTCGTAGCTGCAGCGCAACTCCACGATCTCGCCCTGATTATTCTTGATCACCTCTTCGCATTTGATCACGTAGGCGTTGCGCAGCCGCACCTCGCCACCACTCACCAGCCGCTTATACTTTTTGTTGGCACTCTCACGGAAATCGGCTTGGTCGATGTAGATCTCGCGGGTAAAACGGATCATGCGGCTGCCCATCGACTCATCCTTGGGGTGGTTGGCCGCCTCCAGCTCCTCACTCTTCCCTTCCGGGTAGTTTTCGAGCACCAGCTTCAGTGGATGCATCACCGCCAAACGGCGCGGCGCGTTTTTGTCCAGATCCTCACGGATGCAGTTCTCCAGCACCCCCATCTCCACCTTATTGTCGGACTTGGTGACACCGATACGATGACAGAAGTCGCGGATCGAGGCGGCGGTATAGCCGCGGCGGCGCAAACCAGCAATGGAGGGCATGCGCGGGTCGTCCCATCCCTCCACATGGCCCTCTGCCACCAGTTGGGTCAGCTTGCGCTTGCTCATCACCGTGAATTCCAGATTGAGTCGTGAGAACTCGATCTGCTGGGGATGACAGGGGATGGTGATGTTGTCGAGCACCCAGTCGTAGAGTGGCCGGTGATCTTCAAACTCCAGGGTGCAGAGGGAGTGGGTGATCCCCTCCAACGCATCGGAGATCGGATGGGTAAAGTCGTACATCGGGTAGAGGCACCAGTCCTCACCGGTCTGGTGGTGCACCACGCCATGGCGGATCCGATAGAGGGTCGGATCCCGCATATTCATGTTGGGCGATGCCATATCGATCTTCGCCCGCAACACCCGTTCGCCATCGGCAAACTCGCCCGCCTTCATGCGCGCAAACAGCTCCAGGTTCTCCTCCACCGAACGATCACGATAGGGACTGGGTCTGCCCGGCTCCTTCAAGGTACCGCGGTAGTCGCGCATCTGCTCCGCGTTCAGGTCGCAGACGTAGGCCTTGTCCGCCTTGATCAATTCCACCGCAAAATCATACAACTGCTGGAAGTAGTCCGAAGAGTAGAAGAGTCGATCTTCCCAGTCGAAACCGAGCCAACGCACATCCTGCTGGATGCTCTCGACGAACTCAATGTTCTCCTTGTGCGGATTGGTGTCATCGAAACGCAGGTTGCACTGGCCGCCCGGGTAGTCCTGGGCGATACCAAAGTTGAGCACGATCGACTTGGCGTGGCCGATATGGAGGTAGCCGTTGGGCTCTGGGGGAAAGCGAGTGTGTACCCTGCCTGCGTTTTTGCCTGCTTCCAGATCAGCATCGATGATCTGACGGATGAAGTTGGTAGGCGTTTTGTTCTCGGATGTAGTCATAGAGCGAAAATTCTCTGATTGTGCTTACAGGACCAGCCTCTGCCAGCCATCTCCGGCTTAGCCGGAGCTACCCTCTGCCCGTAATCCCGATCAGGCCTGGGCAGCCCGTTCAGCGATATAGGCCAGCGCCCGATCGATACGGCGCAGGGTCGCCTCTTTGCCCACCAGTTTCAGGGTCACATCGATGCCTGGTGAGGCGGCACGCCCCACTAGGGCGACCCGCAGCGGCTGGGCCACTTTGCCCATCTTCACCTCGAGCGCCTCAGAGACCTTCTCGACCTGTTCGTGCAGTGCCGCTTCGCTCCACTCTTCCAGAGCCTGCAGCGCCTCGCGCATCCGCTCCAGCGGCTCCTGTGCCGCCGGACGCAGGTGTTTCTTCGCCGCTTTCTCATCGTAGGCGTCGAAATCCCTGTAGCAGAAGGCGCTGATCTCGGCCATCTCGACCAGCGTCTTGGCGCGCTCCCGCTGGGCCTCGGCCACCTCCACCAGGTCGGGACCCTCGGTAGGATCGATATCCAACACACCCATATGGTAGCTGAGCAGATGGGCGACCCGCTTGGGGTCATCCTCTTTGATGTAGTGCTGGTTGAGCCAGAGCAGCTTTTCGGTATTAAAGCTGGAGGCGGCCTTGTTGACCGCGTCTATCTCGAATAGCTCGATCATCTCATCGATGGAGAAGATCTCCTGATCGCCGTGGGACCAGCCGAGACGCACCAGGTAGTTGAGTAGCGCCTCTGGCAGGAAGCCGTCCTCACGATACTGCATCACACTGACTGCGCCGTGACGTTTTGAGAGGCGTGCGCCGTCGTCACCGAGGATCATCGGCACATGGCCATATTTCGGCGACCCCTTACCCAGAGCTCGCAGGATGTTGATCTGGCGCGGGGTGTTGTTGAGGTGGTCATCGCCGCGGATCACGTGGGTGATCTCCATGTCCATGTCGTCCACCACCACGGTAAGATTGTAGGTGGGGGAGCCATCGGTGCGGCGGATGATCAGGTCGTCCAGCTCACTATTATTGAAGGCAACCCGGCCACGAATCATGTCGTCGACCACCACGGTGCCCTCCAGGGGATTGCGAAAGCGGATCACATGGGGCTCATCCGCAGAGACCTCCCGATGCCGACAGTGGCCATCGTAACGAGGCTTCTGCTTGTTTTTCATCGCCGTTTCGCGCAGCTGCTCGAGGCGCTCTTTGGAGCAGTTGCAGCGATACGCCAAACCCTTGTCCATCAACTCTCCGATCACCTCATTGTAGCGCTCGAAGCGGTGGGTCTGGTAGAAGGGGCCCTCATCGTACTCAAGCCCGAGCCAGGTCATGCCCTCGAGGATTGCGTTCACCGACTCAGCAGTGGAGCGTTCAAGATCGGTGTCTTCGATGCGCAGCACGAACTTGCCGCCGTGCTTGCGGGCGTAGAGCCAGGAGAAGAGTGCGGTTCGGGCACCGCCCACATGGAGGTAGCCGGTGGGACTGGGAGCAAATCGGGTACGGATGGTCATCTCGTCACTTTAACCAAAGATGGAAAAAGCGGGGATTCTACCAGAGACCAGCCGAATCGGCAGCGGCATTGACACCCCAACCATCGCCGATTAGAATGCCGCGCTCTTGTTCGAGGGCGCATAGCTCAGCTGGGAGAGCGCTGCAGTCACATTGCAGAGGTCACAGGTTCGATCCCTGTTGCGCCCACCATTCCCCTACCTATCTCTCTCCAGGGCGTCGATCCCGTCCAGCCAGCCGCAGAAAGCGTCCGGTGGGCCAGATCTGGTTTGTCTGCAGCAGGCGACTCTTCAGGTTAGCGTTACCGATCAGCAGGTCGAAACCGATTCGCAGATGGGCATTCCAACGCCTTTTATGTTCGGTGTGGCCGCCAAGAAAGTCATAGGCACTGATCCCCTCATCGATGCAAGCCTGAATCACCTCCGCACGCAGCACATTACCAATGCCGGGGTAAAACTGCGGGTCGAAGCCCTCCTGCATCTGGTGGAACATCCCACCGTAATTGTATCCTACCTGCACAGCCCGGATCTCGCCCTGGTGCCTGAGGGCGTACATCGCCAGCCAGCCAGCATCCAGCGCCATCGGCAAAAACTGACTATAAAAGGCGGCTTCAGCCGGCTTGCGGATGAAACATCCGGGATCGCCCAGTGGCGCCCAGCGCAGATGGTGGAGCGCAAACAGCGCCTCTAGGTACTCCGGCAGCTCATCGTGACTCTGACAACGGGTGGTCACCACCGCCTTCTCACGCTGCAGACGCCGGCGTTTGCGGCGCAGCTGCTGGCGCCGGTTACTGGAGAGGGAACGCTCGAAGGCCTCCATACTGGCGGGAAGATCGATCAGACTGAACTCACGCTCCCTGGAGCGCCAGAGCAGTCCTGCCGATTCACAAGCCGAGGTGATGCGTTTAAGGGCACCACTCCAGCCCGCGAGCCTGGCCATCCAGAGCAGATCCCAGTCCGCCCGCGCCTGGTTCAGTGCAGTGGCGATTGCCTGACTGACACCAGCCTGATCAGCGCCGGTGACGATCCAGTCGGGATACTCAAAACCGGTGGCGTAATCAGCCATCGGCAACAGGGTGCGATAGTGGATGCAACCACCAAGGATTGAGCTGGAGCAGTAGAGAGGGGCTGCCCCCACCAGACGCCCCGCCTGATCCCTCACTGTGACAATGAATGGCTCGCACTCTTTGCCGGCTGAGGCTATCCAGGCCGTGAGCCACTCCCAGGTCAGAAAAACGCTGTCTGCCTGGGATGACCTCAGCATTCCGTTCCACTCATTTTCCAATGAGTTGAACTCACGCCACTTTTTGATAATTCTTGTTTGCATTGACGCGAACAGGGATCCCTCTGCTTTATTGGATGATTTTAGGATACCATTCCCACCTGATGCTGTTTCTACCCTCCTTAACGGCGCTTTTCGCGATCCTTTGAACGCCTCCACTGTTTTCAGCTGAGCTGATCGGATTCAGGCTGCTGCCACCCACAGCAGGATAGCCTATGTTCAGATGCAGCCAGCTGCTTTTGTGAAACCTTTCACGCTTCCCTGCAAGCGGTTGCTTTCGCTTCGCCCGATTGGCAATAATCGCTGCTCCCCCTGATAACACAGAGAATCCAGACATATGAAAAGGACCATACACCTGATTGCAGCGGCCCGACCCAACTTCATGAAGATCGCACCGCTCTATCATGCGCTGTCCAAGGAGAGCTGGGCAGATGTAGCTATCGTACATACAGGTCAACACTACGATCTGAATATGTCCGACGCTTTTTTTCAGGACCTGCGTCTGCCTGAGCCCCACATCCATCTCGGCGCAGGAAGCGGTAGCCATGCCGAACAGACCGCTCGGGTTATGATTGCCTATGAACAGGTGGTGATGGAGAAGCGCCCGGACATGGTGGTAGTGGTAGGCGATGTCAATTCCACTATCGCCTGCACCCTGGCTGCCACCAAGGTGGTCTACAGTCTCTCGGATTTCGATTCCGTCACAGGCCTCAACCGCCCCGTGGTGGCGCACCTAGAGGCAGGGCTGCGCTCCTTCGACCGCAGCATGCCGGAAGAGGTTAATCGTCTCGCCACCGACGTGCTCGCCGATCTGCTTTGGACCCCGTCCCCCGATGGCGACGAACACCTCCAACACGAAGGCGTGGAGGCACACAAGATCGTACGGGTCGGCAACATCATGATCGATTCTCTGGAGATGATGCGCGACAAGATCGAGACGGATGGAACATACGAAAAACACGATCTTGAGAAGGGCAACTATGCGGTCATCACCCTGCACCGCCCCGCCAATGTGGACAGCCCCGAGTCGCTGAAATCACTCTGCGACATGATCAACAACGTGGCGGAGAAACTGCCAATCGTCTTCCCCATCCACCCCCGCACTCGCAAACACCTTGAAACCAGTGGTCTGATCGAGACCATCTCAAACAACCCGGCGGTCAAACTGCTAGAGCCACAGAACTACATCAGCTTCATGAATCTGGTATTCAACTGCCGGATCGCAATTACCGATTCTGGTGGCCTGCAGGAGGAGACTAGCTACCTCGGCATTCCCTGTCTGACGGTACGACCCAATACCGAACGACCGATCACCATCACCCAGGGCACCAATCAGCTCTGCAAACTTGAGGAGGTGGAAGATAAGACCAACGAGATCCTTGCTGGCAAGGCGGGGAAAGGCTCAGCTCCTGATCTCTGGGACGGGAATACCGCATCGAGGGTCGTCGACTCCATTCGGAAAACATTCAAGATCTGATGCCCTGAACTGACAGAGGCGTGGAGTCATATCGACCCCACGCCTCCCCTGCTGAGACGAATCATTCAATCGCCTCTTTACAAACTGGCTGGGTTTAAAACAAGAACTTCATCGTCGCCGCTATGCGATTACGCTTGTAACTTCCGAGCGGGTTGTCTGAATCACGCCTGAGAAAGGTATATTCTCCGATTCCAACAAGCGAAGGCGCGAACTTATGTTCCACAGATAGCAGGCCGTAGTAGTCATTATACTTGTCATCCACTCGTGATGAATTGTAGCGGTAATAGACACCAACACGCCCAGAGGTGCGCCCACCCAAGCCCCAATCATAATAGACATCGGCACCATACACGTCCTGTTCAGTGCCATCAGCGGTGTATTCACGCTTGCGATCGAAGATACGCCCGCCAAGTGAGGAACGCGGGAAAGAGTAGGTGGCCTCTGCGGCAAGGGTCTTTTTCAAGAAGATCTCTGTATTGAGGTCGCCACCTTCGCCGGGGAAAATGGGATTGCCCTGATCATCAAACACCGGCGCATCTGCATCCAGTGTGGCGTTGCTATCAAAATCCTCGTCGTAGTTTGCGGATAGGGTCAATCGTCTTGCCCGATGCACAACCATCATCTGTTTAGTGTCACCGAAGTAACGCCTACCTGCGATGAACTCCATGGTTGTCCGCACAGAAGGCGCCCAACCCAAGCCCACACCCCACAATGCCCCCTCCTTCTCGTCAGAGGCATTCTGGGTCGTATATTCATTCTGCTCGTAGCCCAACTTTCCGATAGCATACATACGTTTGAACACCGGATAGCGGATGTCGCCTACAAATCGCTCAAAGTTTGAGCGAACACGGTCTTCGGGCTCAAAGCGTCTGTGGCTGTAATTCAGCCCCCATTTTAGCTTAGTAAAGCGGGTACCGCTCTCCAGGGAGGCGAGGATCTCTTTTGTATCCTGATCGTTTCCCACATCGTTGTCGTATTCCACCCGCCGATAGCGGTAGCCGATCTGTCCGCTGGCCGTGTTTCCAAATCTGCGTTTCAGGTAAGGATAGAGGGTGACGGTCGCCACATTGATATTACCCAGGCTGATGCCTATGTTATCCGGATCATAGGCCTGACCAGAGTGTTCCGGTCTCTGAGTGTAGCTGCCTCGTGCGTCGATATAAAACAGATCCTCAACCAGCATAGCGGTGCCGTCTGCCAGCAACTGATGCCGCACAGTATCCGAGTCAGTGTGGTCCATATATTTCAGAAGCTGCGCTCGATAATTGAGATCCAGGCTTAAAGCACGCCCCAAGCCGGACACAGCCAATTCTGGAATCACTTCAACAATAAAGTCACTTTCCGCCTGATCGGAGGGGGTCAAGGCAATATTGTCGGTATATGAACCACGCACCGAGAGTGCGGGATTGATATCCCAATTCAGCCCCAGCGCATTTTCAGCGAACAGCGCACTGAAGCCGCATAGGACCGCAAGTTGCTTTCTTGTGAAGATTTTATTTTTTCTCATGGCTCTGCTTGCATCTAGTAAGACCCGTAATAACCACCGTAGTACTGGCTTCCGGATTTTACTCTGCTTTTGTTCAAGACCAAACCGAGCACTTTATTCGCATCGATCCGCTCGATCGACTCGTTCACCGCTTCTACCGGAGTTCTTCCCGCTTCCACCACCATGACGATCTGTCCAACCTTCATGGTCAAAACTGACGCCTCGGTGGTGGCCAGCATCGGAGGAGCATCAATCAGCACGATTCGGTCAGGATAACGCTCACCAAGTTCCGCAATCAGCTTATCCATGCTGTCACTGGCCAACAGTTCCGTTGAGTGTTTGTGGCGGGTCCCGGCTGGCAGGATCTTTAACTTAGGGATCTGAGTACCAAGGATCACATCGCCCAGCTCAACGTCAGGATCTTCCAGAACATCCAGCAAGCCCGGTTTATCCTCCGCTCCAACCAGCTTGCTGAGTGAAGAACGCAGCACATCCCCATCCACCATCAGGATGGTTGAATCAAGTTCAGTGGCAATACTCATTGCCAAGTTGAACGAGGTGAAGGTCTTACCTTCGCCAGGTACAGAGCTTGTCACCAGGATGATGTTACCCCGCTCAACCGGTGCGGCGCCTTTACCAAAAGCATTTATCAGCAGGGGACGTTTGATAACCCGGTACTCCTCCCAGACAACCTGGTTGTCGCTGTTCGGGGTGAGATAACCCAGGTGCTCCTTGCCCTCAAAATCGATCGTGAACGGCTCCTTCTCAACCAATTCACTCTGGGAGGCTGCCAGAGGGTCATCATCCGCTCCGACCTCCGAGAAATAGGAAGCTTCTTCCGCATAGCCACCACTCTCATCCTTTCCATCCACCCCAATTCCGACACCCTCCGCAACCAGTGTGGATTTAGCGGAGTCCTCTGCTAGAGTAGTGATCGTCGGCTCTTTTTCCCCGACCTCCTCAGTAACCCTGGCCTTATTCAGCCGCTCTACCGCCTTTTCAATACTGCTAACCATTAATCATCTCACTCTTTTTACGGTAAAACGCCTCTATTTTAGAACCTGCAGAAGCCCGACGCCATTTTTCACGCTATCTTTGCTGGAGCACCGGCGCCTTTCCAGCGCGCCGGCCCACTAATTTTGCGATCAAAACCAAGTTTCTGGAATGATCAGTACATCTCCAGGCAACATCTCAACATTTGCTGAAATATCACCATCCCGCACCAGATCATCCAGTCGTACCTGAAACTGTTCCGTTTTGCCATTAATCCTGCGCACGATACTTGCCTTGTTTCCGGCAGCAAACTCAGTCAAACCACCAACGGCAATAACCACATCCAGCAGCGACATATGTTCCCGATACGGCAGCGATTGCGGCTGGGCAGCCTGTCCAACCACACGAATCTGTTCTGTATACTGACCAACAAAGTTAGTCACAGTAACCGTAACCTTCGGATTCTTAATGAATTTTGAGAGATTTCCCTCGAGATTTCGCGCCAACTCGGTTGGCGTCTTACCGCTTGCCTGCATATCTTCGACCAGAGGCGTTGTGATCAAGCCATCCGGCCTCACAATCACTTCAGAGGATAGTTCTGGATCCCCCCAGACAAAAACCTTCAGGCTGTCGCCCGGACCAATCAGGTATTTCGGCGCCTCCGCACCCACCCTGGTTATACTGACCGGCGCCTCCTTCTGCACAGTTCCGCCGGCACTCGCACATCCTGCCAGAACAATGGCTGCCAATACGCTAACCAGCACCATCGACAGGACATTTTTTGTATATTGATAACTTTTTTTCATCTTGCTACCCCCGCCCGCTAAGGCCTCTCATATTTCGCTGCATTAACAACCCCATGACTCAATGAAGCTGGGCTTGCTCTCCCATTCTTCCCGAACGCTTCGAATCCTTTCTCATTGCCGCATTAGACGTTGTTTCAGTTTGAGCGCGGTCTCTCGTTCCGGAAACAGAGCGGCACTATCCAGGGCCCGGTTCAACGCCCGGATTGCCTGCTCGATATTGCCAGATTCATACAAAATTTCTGCGTAATGATAAAGGATAGCGGGATTCTGCGTCGCCTTCCCGATCTCCTCAATGATCTCCCTCCCCTTATCCCGCTCTCCCGACCTGAACAACAGCCAGCCATAAGTATCCGCAATCGCTTCATTCCCAGAGGCAGCATTATAGGCTCGCTCGGCGAAATTGAGAGCCTTCTGGGGATCGGATGACGCCACAAGTAATGCCAGATTGTTGAGCGCAATCACATTGTTCCCATCGGCCTGAAGAACCTCTTCATACATCGCCTGAGCTTTGACGTTATCACCACTGCTCTGGTAGATGGATGCCAGCCCCAGCTCCCCTTTTACATCATCAGGATGCTGTTTCTTCCAACTCATCAACACATCGATAGCTTTCTGTTTGTTGTTGCGCAACAGATGAGTTTTGGCGAGTTTTTCGGCGATTGCAAAGGTATTGAACTGCCCCAGTCCCTCGCTTAGATTCAGCTCCGCCTGCTCATATTGACCATTCTTCAGATAGAGATCACCCAGCAACAGGTACCCCCAGTATCTGGAGCGTTCATTCTGCAGCAGAGACTTTGCCAGCTGTTCCGCCTCTTGAGTATTGCCAGCCTTGATCTCATTCGACACCAGCATAACTTTGCCTCTGACATTGTCGGGCTGGATCTCTAGCAGCTTCTCCAGTACGTGTTTGGCGCTGGAGAGCCGCCCCATCCTCTGCTCCGCCCCGGCCAACCCCAGATAGCCTGAGATCGACTGTGGGTTCTTATCGACCAGCATCGAAAGATAATGGGAAGCACCGGCATAGTCACCGGCCTGCATCTTCGAATTGCCCATCAACAGGAGGAAGACAGGGTTGTCCGGATTGATACGTTCGAGCTCGCCAAGAATCGCATTGGCTTTGCTGCGTTCGCCTCGTTTTAGATAGTGCCTTGCCAGGATATAGCGCGGTAAAGTTGCGTTCTGATCTGCCTCTCTCGCCCGCTCCACCCACTGCTCCGCCTGCTGCTGGTCTCCCTGCTTATCAGCAATCTGCGACAGGCCGAGCATGGCAGTCACGTTCCTGGCATCCAGCTCAAGAATCTTTTTGAATCGCTTCTTTGCACTCCCCAAGCTACCCCCCTCAAGCTCAAACCGGGCCAGCGCGAAATGGGCTGGAAGATAGCCTGGCTCGAATGTCAGGGCCTGTAGCAACTGCCTACGTCCTGTCAACCGTTTACCCTGCATCACATGAATACTGCCTTTTAGGGTCGTCAACATCGGCGAGTTGGGAGTTTCAGCGATCAGTTCGTCGGTCAGCTTAATCGCCTCACTGAATTCTTTTTTTCTCAGATAAGCATAGATCAGCATCAGCCGATTTTTTGGCAGATCGGCATCCGACAGCGTCTCCAACTCCTCGATCGCCTGGTCAATTGAGCCTTTGCGCAGATAGGCCTTGGCAAGTTCCTCTCGAATCGCGCTGTTTCCCGGATCAGCCTTCACCGCCTGTTCCAGATACCGGGTGCCTGAGAGGTGATCCCCCGAACGGCTGGCGGCATTACCGATCAGTTTCAGGATTTCCACATCCCCACCGGCATTATCCAGTGCGGGCTCAAGTGCCTCCAGAGCACTCTCGTGCTGGTTGAGTTTCAGGCGTGTCATACCCAGCAGTTTTCTTGCCTGCAGGTGATTGGGGACTTTATTCACATACTGGCTAAGATAGGCATTTGCCTGTTCATAGTTCTGTCTGGCGAAATGAACAGAGCCAAGCAGCAGCAGGGTGGGAAGATGATCTGGCGAAGCGCTTATGACCTGTTTCAACTCGCCCTCAGCCGCCTCATACTCTTCCACCATAAAGTGATGAAGGCCGGAAAAATAGGCTCCGATCGGATGTTCCGGGAGGATCTTTCGAAACGCCGCTATCCGCGTCGCGGCTTTTTCAAGCCTCTTCTCTGCCAGCAGGGTCTGGATCAACGAGACATGAGCAGCGAAATGCTGCTTGGAGAAAAATGAGCTCGCCAGCGACTCCATCGCCTTCTCAAAGGCGATCTCAGCCGTATCAAACTCCTGACGCTGAAAATGGATCGCCCCCATCACGAGATAACCTTCAGTGAAGCCTGGATCCTGCAATACGGCCTTCTGGCACTGTGTGACAGCCGTCTCCAGATTCTCCCGCATGACATTGATCCGCGCCATGCCGACCAATGCCTTGGGAAAGGCCGGATCGATACCCAACGCCGCTTCCAGCAGGGACGCCGCCTCAGCCTCCTCCCCTTTTGCCAAACGGGCCTCAGCATACGCCACCAACAGATATTTCCTGTCACTTCCGGAGATCTGCTGTGGATCCAGCTCTTCCAGAATTCTGTCATACTGATGCTGCGCGAGTAGCGCCTGTGCCTTTCGAGACAGTAGATCTGACTCTGGAACACCCAATTCGGCCGCCCTCTTCAGCTCTTTTTCCGCTGACTTCCCATCCCCGACTGCGAGATAAGAGTCGGCCAACATAACGCGCGCCTGATCATTCGAGGCGTTGCTCTGCAAGACATTTTTCAGCTCGATGATCGCTTTGGCAGGCTCATCATTCTGCAGATGCTCACCAGCCTTTGCCATCCGCTCCGTTTCATTTCCACCGCTACATCCAGTGATAAAAACCAGCAAAACCACAGCCGCCAGTGCAACCGGCCTGCCGCGCATCTGCATGAGGTTTTTATACTTCATCTTGCTAACTTCCCCTGGCTAAAAGCGATTGTGGGTCCATCAAAATCGAGTCTGTCTTCAGGGTCAACGGGAAAGTGCTGTCTCTACATCTGTCACAAACTGCGACAAAAACGCCATCAGCACGGCTTCAGCATCCTGCTGCTCTGACGTCACCGGTGTACTGACAAGCACGACTGAGATAGCCGGCGACCCGGTCAAGGTTCCATAGAGATTCCAGAGCTTGGCTCTGCTGCCACTGGCCACCCGGTGCCCCGCGGTACCATACCATCGCCACACCAGACGCTGCGAGGCCTGCCCGCCGCCTTTGATCAGCGACGCCTCCACTGGCAGGTGACTGCCATCCGCCAGCACAACCTGCCGCTGCTGGCGTGACACACGGGCCCACCTTTCTCCACTGAAAATCTTGTTGTCGACGTGAACCGCCTCTTTATCCTGTGCCTGCTTTTCAAAGTGGGTGATAAACAGATCCACGCTATCCTGATGCGACAGATAACGCCCTTGGAGCACCAGATCGCCCTGCTGCCACTTCGGTTGCCACTGAGTCAGGCGGCGGGCCTGCAACTGCCAGTCACCGACCTGCTCTGGCAGCCGCCAGCGAAGGCTGTCCGCAGTCTCTGCTGAAACACTGTAGGCCAAGGCCAGCAGAGGTCCGAGCATACTGACCAGTACCACGCCACCCAGCACAGGCCATCGCGTCAGGGCAACCGGTGCATCAGCCTCTGGATCTACAGCTTTCTTCTCCGCCTGTGGCGGAAACAGGCGTCCCAGATAGACCAGCAGTACGAAGATGAAGAGGGCGAACACGACCCACCCCAGGGTATCGTGATCCTGCACCACGGGGTTTTGCATGCCAGTAAAGTAGCCAATTGCCACCACGCTATAGATACGCACAATATTCGCTAGGAATGCCATCCCCGAGGCGATCACGGCGTAGATCAACATCTGCCTGAGGTTGAAACCGTTCACTTTGGCATAGAGAAACGCGATAGTAACCGCCGTCAGCTGATACTTGAGTCCACTGCACCCCTCTTCCACTTCGAAAACACCGTCAGGGATAAGAATCAGATAGCCTTCGCGCACCGTGGTGAAACCAGTTACATCAAGCAGCTGTGCCGAGACAATAGCCGACGCGGTCTGCAGATAGGGGGTCAATACCTGCCAGACAGGCACCACACTCAGCAGCAGCAGAATCGGAAAGAAGAACGGGAGCGCCTGCCGCACCCCCAGCAGACTCACAACAACCCCGAGCAGAACCAACACGAACGCCGCCTGCTGCACCGACTCGATGTAGACCAGCCCGGCCAGCAGCCAGAGCAATGTCGCACCCAGCAGGAACGAAATACCCAGCAGGCTGGGCTGGATGCGCAATCCCGGCGCCGTCTGCCGAAGCGCTTGGTAGAAGAGATAGAGTGAGATGGGAAACAGCAGAAAGCCGTGGGAGAGGACAGAGCCCTTATCCGACCAGAGCTCAACCAGCCGCTCCAGGGAAGGGTAATAAGCAACAAACGGCACCAGCAGAGCAGACACCAGCAACAGTGCCTGCCCGTTCCAAAAAAACCTCGCACCGGTTTCGGCAAGGTTATTTGAGGTCATGCTTGTTCACGAGGTCATAGAGTGTCGGCCGACTCACCCCAAGCAACTCGGCCGCCTTCGAGACATTCCCTTCAACATAGTTCAATGCGCGCTCCACCGCCTTGGCTTCGGCCCGCTCGCGCACCTCACGCAGATTAAACGGCAGGAGATTCTCACCGCCACTACTCAACTGCAGCTCCTCTGGGGTAATCTGCGACCCTTCAGCCATGATCACCGCCCGCTTGACCTTATTCATCATCTCACGCACATTGCCCGGCCAGAAGTAGCTCTCGATCGCCTGCAGCGCCTCTTTGGAAAAGCCGCGCACCTTGCTCGAATTCTGCGATGCAAATTTCGCCAGAAACGCCCAAGCCAGCATCACCGCATCCCCCTCACGCTCACGCAGCGGCGGGATATTGATGGTGATCTCGCTGACTCGATAGAAGAGATCCTCGCGAAACTCGCTGCTCTGGATCATCTCCTCCAGATTACGGTTGGTGGCACAGACTACGCGCACGTCGACCGGCACTACTTCACGTCCACCCACTCGTTCGATGACTCGCTCCTGGAGGAACCTGAGCAGCTTCGCCTGCAGGCCAATCGGCATGTCACCGATCTCATCCAGAAACAGGGTGCCACCGGTAGCGGTCTCTATCTTGCCAAGGGTACGCTTGGCTGCTCCGGTGAAGGCGCCCTTCTCGTAGCCAAAAAGCTCGCTCTCCAACAAAGTCTCAGGGATCGAGGCGCAGTTAATCGCAACAAACTTGTTCTCCGAACGGTCGCTCAGGTCATGGACCGCCTTCGCCAACACCTCTTTGCCGGTGCCACTCTCCCCCAGCAGCAGCACTGTTGCATCGGTTGGGCTCACCCTCTCGATCACCCGGCAGACGGAGATCATCTCGGTGCTCGATGCAATCACCCCATCGAGTGGGGTCATCCTCTGCTGGGCGGAAAAGGCACGATTCTCCGCTTCCAACTCATAGAGCTGATAGGCCCGATCGATAATAACCTTCAGCACTTCCGGGTCAATCGGCTTCTGGTAGAAGTCATAGGCGCCAAATTCGAGTGACTTCAGCGCATTCAACCGGTCATCGTTGCCGGTCACCACGATAACCTTAGTATGGGGTGCGAGGGAGAGGATCTGTTTCAGTGTAAGCAGCCCCTCGCTGACGTTGGCAGGATCGGGCGGCAACCCCAGATCGAGGGTCACCACCGGGGGAGTGAAACGCCTCAGCGCCGCAATGGCTGACTCCCGGTCTCCAGCAATCTTGGCGTCATAGCCATCAAAACACCAGCGCAGCTGACTCTGCAGACCCGGATCATCCTCAACGATTAGAAGTGGTCTTAACATCTCGATTCCCTATTCGCTTCAGGTCCCTAAACTTCCGCCACTGCGCCCGATCGCATGCCGTCCGGGGACGGCTGGACATTATGCACAGGAAGCCTAAGCGTGAATACTGTTCCTCTTCCCACCTCACTCTCAACTGTGATCACTCCCCCCAAACTGCGAATAAATTCTCGGCTTTCATAGACACCAATGCCCATTCCCGCGTTACCTTTTGTCGTCTCAAAGGGCTGAAACAGCCTGTCACGGATGAAACCGGCCTCCATTCCCGAGCCGTTGTCACTGATCGTGACCCACAGTTCTCCACCCTTTTCGTCCATCTCAAGGCGCACAAAACCATCATCGGCGGTCGCCTCTTGAGCATTTTTGATCAAGTGACCGATCACCGCACTCAGCCGATCCTTATCGGCCACCACCAGCCCCGCCTCCCCACTCACCTGCAATTCAGGCACGGGCAGAAAGCCGGAGTGCCCTCTGACCGCCTCTTGCAAAGCCTCGGCCAACGGAAACACTCGCGAACTGCTCTTGCTGAAACGCCCCTGTCGCAACTGCGCCAGCAGGCGTTTCATTTTGGTCGCCGCATGATCGACGGTATTGATGGCATCCTCCATAAAGGCCGGGTTATTTTTATGTCTGGCCGCATTAGTAACCACCAAGTCGAGCTGGGCCACCAGGTTTTTCAAATCATGCACTACAAACGCGGAGAGACGGTTAAAGGCTTCGAACTGGTTCGCCCGAGCCAGATCCTCCGATGCCTTCAGCAATGCGAGATAACTCGCCGCCTGCTGCGATGCAGTCTTCAAAAGATCCCTGTCCTCCCAGTTGATCTGGCGTGGCGCCCGTGGCCGGATCAGCACCATAAATCCGATCAACTCACTGTGATGGCGTATCGGCAGTAACAGCCAGGCATATTGGATCTCTTCAAGCCAGCCCGGCAGCTGCAGATTTTCGTAGAGATCGGGATAGCCTGCGTACTCATCAAGATCGACAATCCAATCGCGGTCTTTAAAAAAATTCGCCAGAGAACTATCAGCGCTGAGAGTGGCGTGACACTCAGCCGCCTGCCAATGACTGACACTCTGAAAACTACCCGACTCATCGCGCATCCAGAGCAGTCCGCCTCCGGAGTCAACTAGATCGGCCAGAGCTTTGATCACCCGCTCACGGATCTGCGTGCCCGGCTCACCATCCGAAAGGGTGTGAATGATTCGCAACCACTCTTCACGATAATCGTATTTGTATCTGAAAAAGTGCTTATTCAAGAAGACCTTAGTGCGGGAGCGAAGATGGCTGGAAAAGAGCAGCGCAACCAGAGTCGCCAGCGCCAGGAAGAAGAAGACCATCTGTGCGGCCTTACCCCAAGTCCCGCCATAATAGCGGATGTAGTAACCGATCGCCGACATAAACAGCAGGTAGATGCCGGCCCCGACCAGGGCGGTGGTATGAAACACCACCTTGCGGGAGACAAACACTTTGACCGACCAACCGGGATTGCGCGCCGCGGCCACTGCTAGCATCGGCACCACCAGGGCGTTGACATAGCCCCGCGCATTCCACAGATCCTGGTCCACATGAGTAAACAAGAATGCATCAGCATAGAGCAGGAAATCGTAGGCAAAGATCGAACCGATACCGAAGTAGAGATACTTCAGCTTCCAGCGCTGTTCTAGGCGGGTATTGCGGAACAGCTGTTCGATCAAGATCAGGCCAATGATCGCCAGACCCAGATGATTCGGCAGTTCCAAATCGGCGATCAGTGGCCCCTGTTGCGCGGCAATCAGCAGCACATTGATTGTTTCCAGCAGCAGCATCAGGCTGGCGCCGATCAAAACCAGTCCAGGTAGAAAAGTGAACAACCGGGCGTCTCTGCCCGCCTGCATTTTGAACGGAACCAGCAGTCTGAAGAGAAAGATAAACCAGGCAATATTCCTCGCATTTTCGAGGAAAACATAGGCGCTGCTCGACCAGACGCCTCCCAGCTGCAGCCAGATCACCGCCGAAACATGCCACAAAGCGGTAATAAAAACCGCAGAGAGCAGGAACGCGCCTTCTAGCTTGCCACGCCAACTGGTGAACAGCAGCACACTCAGAAGAAAAAACAGCAACGCAGCAAAAGAGTATCCGATCGTCCCTATATCCACACTCGACTCACATCATCTCGTCTATCCAGGCATCTCCGCCTGCTGTCGGCCGCCCAGCCAAAGACTAAAGCTTTCGAAACAGCATCCGCGCAAGCCGTAATCCCCTACAACCCTCCAGCAGCATCCAGGATTAGCGAAACTGACCCGCCATGCCACTGATTTTACAAAAAAATAAGCCCTAAACAGTGCTCTGTTACAAGAGTTCCCAACCCCGGATAACTATAGGAAAAACCCCGTCACAATTCACCAATGGAAATGGGGTTGCTGACTCTGCTAGTCTTTGCAGCCAGCTCCTGTAGCGGCATGCCGCTCCAAAGCAGGCCCTGCTTCTATCCCGCAACCATTCCACAGGGGATGGATCATCAACACAACTGGCCCATAGAGGGAACATGACATTGGCACCCGTTAAACGCACGATTCACGGCAACACCCCGATCCGCTCCGGTCTTGGCTTCACCCTGATCGAAGTCATGGTGGTGGTGGTTATCCTCAGCATCCTGGCTGCGATCGTTGTCCCCAAAATCATGGATCGCCCGGAGCAGGCGCGTGTCACCAAGGCGAAAAATGACATCCGCGCCCTGGAGGCGGCCCTCAATCTCTACCGCCTGGACAATATGCTCTATCCCAGCACCGACCAAGGCCTGGAGGCGCTGGTCAGCAAACCCTCCGGTGCGCCTGAGCCGCGCAACTGGAAGCAAGGCGGCTATCTGGACCGCCTGCCGAAAGACCCCTGGGGCAACGACTACTTCTACCTCAGCCCGGGTTCCCATGGCGCGGTTGACATCTACTCCTCCGGCCTCGATCTGCAGTCCACAGACGATGACATAGGAAACTGGAATCTGGAGCAGTGACCACCAGCCACTTCCAGCGAGGCGGCCTCACCCTGCCGGGCGGAGCCGCTATCAGGGGCTTCACCCTGCTGGAAGTGATGGTGGTGATCGTAATCATCGGCATCATCGTCAGCCAGATCACCATCTCCTTCAGCGGCCAATCTCCAGAAGAGATCCTGAAGACCGAAGCGCGCCGCTTCGCCAGCCTGGCGCAGCTCGCCAGCGAAGAGGCGCTGCTGAGCAACGCACTGATCGGCATCGCGGTGGACCACGACGGCTACCAGTTTCTTCGCCGGCAAAAAGACAAGTGGCAGGCCAGCACCGAGAGCGTGTTCCGCAAACGCTCGCTGCCGGATGAGGTCCGCATCGCCCTCGACAGCGACTATCGCCCAGCAGAAAAAGAGGAGGAGAAACTGGCACCGAGCATCCTGATCCTTCCCAGCGGCGAGATCACCCCGTTTCACATCACCTTTATCTCTGAAGCAACCGATGACAGGTTTTACATCGAGGGCAGCGAAAATGGCAGCATCGATCTCCAGCACACCCCCGCGCTCTGAGCGACGCTGGCTTGTGACAGCTCAGCAAGGCTTTACTCTGCTCGAGGTGCTGATCGCATTGGCAATCCTTGCCATCGCCCTCGGCTCGGCGATCAAGGTTGCCGCCAACCAGGCCGCCAACACCACCCATCTGAGGGACAAGACTCTCGCCCACTGGGTAGCTGCCAACCAGATCACCGAACTGCAGATCTCAGGCACCTGGCCCTCGCATGGCAAAAAAAGCGGCAGCGAGGAGATGGGGCACCACGAGTGGCACTGGCAGCGCATCATCAAGGCCACCCCAGACGACCGGGTGCGACTGGTGGAGATCTCAGTATTCCGCGACAAGCAGGATGACAACCCGGTCACCCGGCTGGTCAGTTTTCTAGGGCAACCGGAATAGCCTACAGAGATGCCCCCCCGGCCCCAGACAACCGCAGTGCGCGGCTTCACCCTGTTGGAACTGCTGATCGCCATCGCCGTCTTCTCCTTCGTCTCGATCATCGCATACGGCGGCATCAAGAGCGTGCTCAACATCGAGGAGTCGACCCGCGCCCACCTGGATCGCCTCTCCAAAGCGCAGCTGGCGCTGGCGCTGATTCGTCAGGACCTGGAACAGGTGGTGGCGCGCAGCATCCGTGACCAACACGGCGATACCCAGCCTCCCCTACGCAGCAGTTCGCTCGGCGAAAACAACCTGGTCGAGTTCACCCGCGGCGGCTTTGCCAACCCATTAAAGCTGCCCCGCAGCAGCCTGCAGCGGATCGCCTATCAACTGGAGGATGAGAAGCTCTACCGCCTGAGATGGCTGACCTTGGACCGCTCCCAGGAGGACAAGCCGGTGCGTACTGAGCTGCTCTCCGGGGTCAAGAAGATCGAACTCAGGTTCCTCGACCACCAGCTAAAACTACACACGGAGTGGCCCGACACCGGCAACCTGCCCCGAACGGAGCCCGTCCCCGAACTCCCACGGGCCATCGAACTCAAACTGGAACTCGAGGCATGGGGCCCGATCCGCCGGCTGTTCCGAATCTCAGAACAACTACCGGCGAAGCAACCAGCAGCGGAGGGTCGGTGATGCAACACACTCCTGCACCCCCCCGCAGTCAACGTGGAGTGGCGCTGATCACTGCCCTGGTGATTGTCTCACTCGCCTCGATCACCGCCATCGCCATGACCGAAAAAATGCAGATCAGCACCCGTCGCACCGCCAACGTACTACACGCCGATCAGCGCTACTTCTTAACCCTCGGCAGCGAGGCCTGGGCCAAGGGGCAGCTGATTCGTGACAAGGAGGAGGATGCCAAACACGATAAATATGATGGTTTGGATGAGGATTGGGCCAAGGAGCTGCCGGCCACAGCAATCGACGTCGGACAGATCGAGGCGAAGATCATCGACCTGCAGGCGCGCTTCAACCTCAACAACCTCTATCTCGAGGCCGAAGCCAACGAGGATTCAAAAACCGAATTCGCCCGTCAACTCGCCTACTTCAAACGCCTGCTGCAGGCACTGGGGCTTGAGCCCGGCATCGCCCAGGCAGTTGCCGACTGGATCGATGCCGACATCAATCCCAGCTTTCCCGATGGTGCCGAAGACAATGAATATCTCGGCAGAGAGCCCCCCTACCGCACTCCCAACAGCCAGATGGCCTCGGTCACCGAGCTGCGTCTGATTGCGGGTGTCACTCCGGAGATCTACGACAAGCTGGAACCCTACGTCACCACCCTGCCCACGGCTAGCAAGCTCAACGTCAACACCGCTGATCCCATCCTGCTTGGCGCCCTGAGCGACAATCTCGATGAATCCTCCTCCAAGAGCCTGAGCGAAGGGCGAAAAGAGGATCCGTTCACGACCATCAAGGCTTTCAAAGATAGACTCAAATCAATTTTGGGCGATAATAACAATCAACTTGAAGAAATAGCCTCACTGGTCGATGTTTCCAGTCATTATTTCCTTCTCAAGACCACGGTGAGCATGGATACATCGAGCCAGACTTTGCAGACCATTTTTACTAGGGACGATCAGGGCACGCGCGTCCTGCAACGCGCTATCGGGCTTTTCTAGTGGCAGAAACACTCGTCATCCACCTCCACGGCCAAGAAGAGCTCCAGGCCAGCTGGCGCCCCCTATACACCGGGGAGGAGCAACCCCAGGGACCAGCTGGCAACGGCAGCCTGGCCGAGGCCGCAGTTCAGGCCAAAGGCCGTCAAGTCATCGTTTTTGTGCCCTCCGCTGAAATCACCTTAGCGCAGATGGATGCCCCCACTAGCAATCGTCAGCGCCTGCTGCAGGCGGTCCCCTATGCCATCGAAAACGCGCTGATCGAGGATGTGGCGACACTCCACTTCGCTATCGATACTCGTGCGGATGGCAAGCAGATCAAGGTCGCCGTAGTGGCCCAGCGGCAGATGGACTACTGGCTGGAGAGTCTCGAAGACGCGGGCATCGAACCCAGCTACCTCTATCCCGATTTCCTCGGCCTACCCCACACGCCTGGCAGTTGGACCGTCTATCTCGATGATGACCAGGTGCTGGTACGTACCGGCCTCAACACCGGCTTCGGCGCCGACCCGATCAACTTTGCTGAGCTACTGCGTCTCAGCCTCGAAGAACACCAGGATGCCGCGCCGGAACAGATCGAATTCATCCTGCCGCCCAATCTGAGTTCTGCGCCCTACTACGACCTGGCGCTGAGCAAGCTCGACTACCCTGCCACCACCACCGCCTTCGACGGCAACCTGATAGAGCTGATGGCCAAGGGGTTGGATCCCCGCAGCCTGCTCAATCTGCTGCAGGGCGAATACCGCCATGTGGATGCCGGGGTTCTGCTGCTCAAGCCCTGGATCTCAGCCGCCGTACTGCTGATGGTTTTTCTTACGCTCCAGGTCACCCTCTCTGTGCTCGACTTCATCAAGATAGATCAGGAAAACAGCCAGCTGTCACAACAGATCAGCCAGCTATTTCACTCCACCTTTCCAGAAACCAAACGGCTGGTAGATGCGAAGGCTCAGACCGAGCAGAAACTGAAAGAGTTGCGCACCACCCAGAGCACCAACCAGGCCGACTTTTTCAGTCTCTTCATCGCCCCCGCATCGGCCATCAAAGAGAGCCGCGGCAGTAAGCTGCGAGGCATCAGCTACCGTGATGGTCAACTCGACATTCAGCTCTCGACCCGTGAAATACAGGCGATCGAGGCGCTCAAGAAGCGGCTCGAAAACGAGGGACTTGCGGTAGAGATCCGCTCTGCCAACGCTAAAGGAAATGAAGTGACCTCCCATCTGCGCATCACCCGGGGTGGCTCATGATCCGCTGGTTCTACGCAAAACCCCCGCGTGAGCGCCTAGCCCTGTTGGCAGGAGGCGCCTCGCTGCTGATCCTGCTAATCTATCTGCTCGTCTGGACTCCGTTCATCAGCAAGCTAGAGCGCAAACAGGCCCAGCTCGAGAGTCAACGCGCCACCCTCGCCTGGCTGCAGTCGGCCGTCAGTGAGGTTGCACAGCTGCGCGCCGCACAGCCCGCCAACGCCTCGGTGAAGACCAACGAATCCCTGTTCACCCTGGTCGACCGTACTGCCACACAGAATCGCCTGCGCAAACAGATCGATCAGATCAAACCCCAGGGTGACAACCGGGTACAGGTCTGGATGGAGAATGCAGCTTTCGACGCCATGCTGCGCTGGCTCGGACTGCTGCAGCAGCAGTATCGTATTCAGGTCGTCTCGATGAATATCGACAGCAAAGATAAACCAGGACGGATCAACGCCCGTATCAGCCTGGAGAGGTCCGCTCCATGAAGGGCAAGGCCGGTCTGATCCTGCTGGGGCTGCTCTGTTATCTGGCATTTCTGTTGGCCAACGTCCCAGCCAGACACGCCTGGGGCTGGGCAGCCAGCAGTGCCGAGATGCCACTGGTGATGGGCGGCATCAGCGGTACCATCTGGTCGGGAGAGGCCCGCCAGCTCGCCTACAATGGCGCCAACCTCGGCGGCGTAAAGTGGCGCCTCTCACCACGGGGATTGCTGCAGGGCAGCCTGCTCTACCGTTTCAACCTACGCGGCCAGGGTCAACAACTGGCCGGCACCGCTGGTCTGGCGATCAATGGCGACCTGATAATCAGCAAGCTGAAGGGGATGATCAAGGCTGAACTAGTGGCCCGCATGATGCAGCAACGTTTTATTCAGCCAGCCGGGGATGTTGATCTCGACCTGCATGGCGTACGAGTTGAGCAGGGCCGTCCCAACGCCGTAACCGGCACCATCCGCTGGCAAAGTGCAGGCGTCAAAAGCCCCGTCACGGCCGCGATCGGCTCCATCGAGTTCAACATCAGTTCCAGGGAGGGAGACATCAAAACCACCATCCGGGATCTTGGGGGGCCCTTGAGTGTCAAAGGCAACGCAGCACTCAATGCCGACGGCAACTACCAGATATCGGTCCGCATGCTACCCAAGGGTTCCGCCGACCCCGGCCTGGTACAGGCAATCCGGGCGCTGGGCCAGCAAGACGGCAGCGGCGGCGTCAATATAAAATACAGCGGTCAGCTCTAGGGAGCCTCTGAACGAATCATGAACTCGCATCTTGGGTCCAAAATCTGCCGCTTTTTCGTTGTTAATCTCGACAACCGCTCCATGCGTGGCTCTACCTCCTGCATCCATGCTGTCGGTCGCAATAGCTGGCAAGTGTCGCGGTGACAGGATGTCGTTGAGCGACGATGCGATTAACACCTCAAAGTGACAAATTTTTACCTCCAATCTGTTTTGTCCAGATTCATTCAGAGAATCCAGAAATGCGTAACTGCTCCATACTTAACCGCGACCGTCATCCCATCCACGACATATACGCCAGTTTTGCTTTCTGCTACCATTTGTCAGTATTACACACGTCATGCATAACACACTGATGATTAAAGGAATTATTACACTCGAGCGGATCGATTCCGCGCTCCTTTGCGGGCGCTTTCAGAGCCGCAATCACAGTGGATATGATTCATGAACATGAATGCTCCGGGACCACATCCGAACCCCAAAAGTCGAACTCTGGGCTGGCTGCTTAGCTTTGTCTTACTGACACTGCTTTTGCAAAGCAGCAGCGTGTTTGCCGACCGCATCACGCTCAACCTCAACAATGCCGACATCAATGCGCTAATCAAGACGGTTTCTGAACACACCGGCACCAACTTTGTCGTCGATCCGCGGGTCAAAGGCAAAGTCACCGTGATCTCTGCCCACGCGATGGAGAAAGAGGAGTTTTATCAAGTCTTCCTCTCGATCCTCGAAGTACATGGCTTCTCCAC
>NZ_AFOC01000023.1:0-3180 GCF_000224455.1 endosymbiont of Riftia pachyptila (vent Ph05) | reverse complement strand
CTTGCGGAGCGTCGCCTCCCCTTCCATCGTTTCCTGTCTGTTGAGTCCTTGCATCTCTTGATGCCGAAGTAGGTAAAGAGGATGAGAATTCGTTTGGGGTTCCTGTTATGCTCTAGGGCTGTTTTGGATTTGATTCGGGCGGCTACGGGTTTGCCTGTGCGTTCGCGAAACGGGCGCTCTGTGGTGCAGGGCTCCCCCTGTTAATTCACTGTCCTCATTGAAATTTTGTTTGTCCAATATGAAAAGTAGTGCAGATATCCGCAAGGCATTCCTCGACTATTTTGCGCAAAATGGTCACGAGGTGGTGGCGAGCAGTCCGTTAGTGCCGCTGAATGACCCCACCCTGCTGTTTACCAACGCGGGCATGGTGCAATTCAAAGATGCCTTTCTTGGTCGCGACAAGCGCAGTTATCTCCGGGCTGCTAGTTCGCAGCGCTGCGTGCGCGCCGGCGGCAAGCATAATGACCTTGAGAACGTGGGATACACCGCACGCCACCACACCTTCTTCGAGATGTTGGGTAACTTCAGCTTTGGTGACTATTTCAAGCGTGAAGCAATCAACTACGCCTGGGAATTTCTCACTCGCACACTGGGGCTGCCTGCGGAAAAGCTTTGGGTGACCGTTTACGAAGAGGATGATGAGGCTGCCGATATCTGGCTCAAAGAGATCGGTGTCAGTGAGGCGCGCTTTACCCGCATCGGGGACAAACCTGGCGGTAAACGCCACGAGAGTGACAATTTCTGGTCGATGGGTGACACCGGTCCATGTGGTCCCTGTAGCGAGATCTTCTACGATCATGGTCCCGAGGTTGCCGGTGGTCCGCCGGGCACGCCGGAGGAGGATGGCGATCGCTATATCGAGATCTGGAATCTGGTGTTTATGCAGTACAACCGGGATGCGGAAGGGAATATGACACCGCTACCCAAGCCTTCGGTGGATACCGGTATGGGGTTGGAGCGGTTGGCAGCGGTAATGCAGGGCGTTCACAGCAACTATGAGATCGATCTGTTCGCCAACCTGATCAAGGCGGCATCTGAAGTGACCGGTTGTTCAAATCTGCAGGAGAAGTCGCTGCGGGTGATCGCAGACCACATCCGTTCCTGTGCATTTCTTGTTGTGGACGGGGTGATCCCCTCCAATGAGGGGCGCGGCTTTGTGCTGCGTCGGATCATTCGGCGTGCCATCCGGCATGGCTATATGCTGGGACAGAAGGGGGCATTTTTCTATCGGCTGGTGGGGCCGCTGTGTGACGAGATGGGGGCGAGCTATCCGGAACTGCTGAGTGCCCGGGCGCTGGTTGAGCGGGTGCTGAAACAGGAGGAGGAGCGTTTCGCCGAGACTCTGGAACAGGGAATGCGGATTCTTGAGGAGGTGATTGCTGGGCTAGAAGGGAAGCAGATCCCAGGCGCGACCGTCTTCAAACTTTACGATACCTACGGCTTTCCGGTCGATCTGACCGCGGATATCGCCCGTGAGCGCGATCTGACCCTCGACATGGAGGGCTTCCGGCGGGAGATGGAGGCGCAACGCGAGCGTGCCCGTGCCGCAAGCCAGTTTGGCGTTAATCAGGAGGTCAGCGTCGGCCTCGAGGGTGAGACTGAATTTGTCGGCTATGAGTGCCTTGAGGCGAATGCCACCGTGGTGGCGCTCTACCGGGATGGCGAGTCGCTGGATAGCCTGGCCGAGGGCGAGACCGGCCTGGTGGTGCTGGATCGTACGCCGTTCTACGCGGAGTCGGGTGGTCAGGCCGGCGATAAAGGGGTGATCAGCGCCAAGGGTGGCGTGCTGTTCGAGGTCGAGGATACCCGCAAACAGGGTGGTGATGTGTTTGGTCACATCGGCAAGCTGGAGGAGGGCAGTCTCGCGGTGGGGGATCCGGTTACGGCTGAGGTCAACGCCTTTACCCGTCAAGCCACCGCCCTCAACCACTCGGCGACGCATCTGTTACACGCCGCGCTGCGTGAGGTGCTGGGCGATCATGTGGCGCAGAAGGGGTCGCTGGTAGACGATGAGCGGCTGCGCTTCGACTTCTCTCAGTTCGAGCCGGTCAGCCGTGAACAGCTGCAGAGAGTGGAGCAGCGGGTGAACGAGCAGATCCGCCAGAATCACATGGTGGAGACGCGCATCATGTCTCTGGAGGATGCCAGGTCAAGTGGTGCGATGGCGCTGTTCGGCGAGAAGTATGATGAGCAGGTGCGGGTACTGCGGATGGGTGATTTTTCAACCGAACTGTGCGGCGGCACCCATGTGAAGGCGGTGGGTGATATCGGCCTCTGCAAGATTATCGTCGAGACCGGCATCGCCGCCGGCGTGAGGCGCATCGAAGCGGTCACCGGTCAGCGCGCCATCGAGTGGATGGAGGCCGATGAGGAGCGAGTGCTGCGAACCGTGGCGTTGCTGAAAGGGAGTCGTGATGATCTTGAAGAGAAGGTCATGCAGCTGCTGGAGCGCAACCGGAAGCTAGAAAAAGAGCTCGAGCAGCTCAAGGGTAAGCTGGCGAGTGCGGCCGGCAGTGATCTGGCCTCTAGCGCTGAAGATGTGGCCGGGATCAAGGTCTTGGCGGCCACGCTGGAAGGTGCTGATTCCAAGTCGCTGCGTGAAACCATGGATCAGCTGAAGAACAAACTGGGGTCTGCAGTGATCCTGCTGGCGGCCATCAATGGTGACAAGGTCGCTCTGGTGGCCGGGGTCACCAAGGACCTGACTGGCCGGATGAAGGCTGGCGATCTGGTCAAGCTGGTGGCGGAAAAGATTGGTGGCAGGGGGGGCGGACGCCCCGATATGGCGCAGGCAGGCGGCAACGATCCGTCCGCTCTGCCGCAGGCGCTGGCGCTGGTGCCGGGCTGGGTTGAGGTGCATGCTGGAAACTGAGCCACTTTGTCTGATGATGACTGTTTACTACCGATGTTCTGCTGGCGGTTTTAACCCCGCCTGATTTCGTGTTTAATTGCCCTCTTTTGGAGCTGGGCTGCCGATTGGGTGGTTCCTCCTGAGCTGGAATGGCGGCATGTTGGCCGTCTGTTCTGTTCACTCTCTGGCCTTCGTTCGCTGATTGCGGCACAGCTGTCGGTCGATCGATTTGTGCAGGATTTGTAAACTTTATTGCGCTTATCGTGCCGAAGTACGGGGGGGCCTCCTTTTGTTCAGTGGTGCTTCTCCGGTCGGTCGTGGAAAATGGT
>NZ_AFOC01000024.1:0-39185 GCF_000224455.1 endosymbiont of Riftia pachyptila (vent Ph05) | reverse complement strand
CAAATTATTGGCCCAGCGCAGCAGTTTGGGGACGCTGAGCGCACGGCGCGGGGCAATCAGCTCCCAACCCGCCATGAGGGCAAAGATGCCGAAAAAACAGCCCAACCGGATAGTGACCTCATGGGCCTCGATAAACGCCTGCATCTGTGATCCCCCCACCTGATAGGGCCATACTCTAGTGTGGTTTGGTGGTTCATCCAAGGCCGGCCGCCTCCAGGCCACACAAATCACGTACCATATCGGCCAACAAGATGCAGCACAGCCAAAGGAGACAGCGTGACCGACAGCACAACACAACACAACCTCTTCGCCCCCCGCCACTGGCCAAGCTGGATCGGCATCGGCCTGCTGCGGCTCGCCTGGCTGCTACCCTACCGACCGCGTATGGCGCTGGGGCGGGCACTCGGGCGACTGGTGCTGCGGCTGGCGTCACGGCGCGCGCGGATCGCCCGCATCAATCTAGAGCTCTGCTTCCCGGAACTCGACCCGCAGGCCCAGCAGCTGTTGCTCAAACAGCACTTTGAATCCCTCGGCATGGGGTTGATGGAGACCCTGATGGCCTGGTGGGATGATGGCAAATCACTCAGTCAACGGGTGGAGTTTCATGGCCTGGAAGAGCTACAGAAGCGGCTCGATGCTGGCCAGGGGGTGATTCTGCTCACCGCACACTTCACCACCCTGGAGATAGGCGCCCGCTTTCTCATGCGCTACTTCCCCAAGCCGTACTGTGTCTACCGTCCTAACCAAAACCCAATCATCGACCAGCAGATCATCAACGGACGCACCGGCCAAGGCGCGGTGATGATCGCCAGGGATAACGTGCGCGAGATGATCCGGCAGCTGCGCAAGGGACGGCTGCTCTGGTATGCCCCGGATCAGAACTACGGCCACAAATACAGCCTGTTTGTCGATTTCTTCGGCATCCCCGCCGCCACCAACTCCGCCACCTCCCGCCTCGCGCAGATGGGGCAGGCCCAGGTCGTCGCCTACTACTGCCGGCGTAAACCCGACCTGAGCGGCTACCAGATCCGCTTCGAGCCGATCCCCGAGATCCCCTCCGGCGATCCTTTTGAAGACACCACCCGCATCAACCAAACCTTCGAGCGCTGGGCGCGGGAATCCCCCGCCGACTACTTCTGGCTGCACCGGCGCTTCAAGGACCGGCCTGAGGGCGAAGAACGCTTCTATTAAGGCGCCTTCAGCCGGCAATCAAATAGATTGCATCTCTGTAGATGGGTGGGGCGATGCCCATCAGCAGCGCTAGCCCAACCGGGGTAAAGATGAGTTTAGTTACACTCACCCTATAGGGATGGCTATCTGGCCGATATCATCCCCGCCGCCAGGCATGGAAACGCCCCACCCACTCAAGCAGCTTTTGCGGTGCATGGGCCCGCTTCCACTCACCGGCGGCATATTTATTGGCCTCAAGCAGGGTCGGATAGATGTGGATGGTGCCGAGGATCTTGTTGAATCCAAAGCCGTGTTTCATCGCCGCGGTGAACTCGCCGATCAGCTCACCGGCATTCTCGCCGACGATGGTGGCGCCGAGGATACGGTCCTTGCCCGGCACCGTCAGCACCTTGACCATGCCATGGGCCTCCCCCTCGGCGATCGCCCGGTCCAGCTCCGAGAGATCGAAACGGGTCACCTCATAGCTCACCCCCTGCTGCTGCGCCTCCTGCTCGTTGAGCCCGACCCGCGCCACCTCCGGATCGGTGAAGGTGGCGAAGGGGATCACTGAGTAGTCGACCCGAAAGCGGCGAAATCCGCCAAACAGTGAGTTGACCGCCGCATACCAGGCCTGGTGGGCGGCGGTGTGGGTGAATTGATAGGGACCGGCCACATCACCGCAGGCGTAGATGCTGGGGATCGGGCTCTGCAGATAGTCGTCGACCTGGATAGTGCCGTTGGGATTGAGCGGCAGCCCCAGCTCCTCCAGACCAAAACCGCTGGTATTGGGACGCCGCCCCACCGCCACCAGCACCTGATCGAAGGGGACGATCACCGCATCGCCGCCACGATCGCAGCGGAGCCGCTTCTCGCCATTCTCGATCAGAAACTCGGTGGCGCGATGGCCAGCCAGCACCTCGATCCCCTCCTCCTCGAAGCGCGCCTGCACCAGCGCGGCCACGTCTTCATCCTCTCGGATCATCAGTCGCGGCGCCATCTCCACCATCGTCACCTTGGCGCCGAAGCGGGCGAAGGCCTGAGAGAGCTCACAGCCGATCGGCCCGCCGCCCAGTACCAACAGACGCTGCGGCAGCTCACGCAACTGCCAGAGGTTGTCGGAGGTCAGGTAGTCGATCTGATCCAGGCCGGGGATCGGCGGCACAAAGGGGCGCGCGCCGGTAGCAACAATGATGTTGCGGGTAGTCAGCTCCCGACCGTCCACCTCTACCGTGTAGGGCGAAGTGATACGCGCTTCACCCTCGATCACATCGACGCCGAGGCTGCTGTAGCGCTCCACCGAGTCGTGTGGCTCCACCTGTTTCACCACCCGCTGCACCCGCTCCATCACCCGGCCGAAGTCGAACTTTACATCCATCGAGTCGAACCCCCACTCCTGGGCGCGACGGCTCTGGGCGAGCAGACGCGAGGAGCGGATCAGCGCTTTGGAGGGCACGCAGCCGGTGTTAAGGCAGTCGCCGCCCATCTTGTGTTTCTCGATCAGGCTCACCTTCGCCTTCACCGCCGCAGCGATATAGGCGGAGACCAGCCCGGCGGAGCCGCCGCCGATCACCACCAGATTGCGATCGAAAGATCTGGGCCTGATCCAGCCCGCCAAGGCACGCCGGCGCTTGATCAGGGTGACGATCCGCTTGGCGATCAGCGGGAAGATCCCGAGCAAGACAAAGGAGCCGATCAGCGCCGGTGAAAGGATGCCGGAGAGCGAATCGAGCCCCGCCAGCTGGGTGCCGGCGTTGACATAGACCAGGGTGCCGGCGAGCATCCCCAGCTGGCTCACCCAGTAGTAGGTCCAGGTGCGGATCGGCGTCAGCCCCATCACCAGGTTGATCACAAAGAAGGGAAACAGCGGCACCAGCCGCAGGCTGAAGAGATAGAGCGCACCATCCTTCGTCATGCCCGCGTTGATCGACTGCAGCCGATCGCCAAAACGCTGCTGCACCGCATCGCGGAACAGAAAACGGGCCACCAGGAAGGCCAGGGTCGCGCCGATAGTGGAGGCGAAGGAGACCAGCACGAAGCCCCACACCAGGCCAAAGATCGCACCGATCGCCAGGGTCATCACCGTCGCGCCGGGCAGCGACAGGGCGGTCACCAGCACATAGACCAGAAAGAACCCCAGGGAGCTGAGCAACGGCGCCTGATCGCGCCACTGTTGCAGGCCGTCGCGCTGCTGCTTGAGGTTCTCCAGGGTCAGATAACTGCCCAGGTCGAAGACAAAGAAGGCCGCGATCAGAGCCAGAAGCAGCGCCAACAGGATGATCTTTTTCTTATCCATAACGATTCCGTTTGCGAAACAATGTGTCAGCCTTTACGCCGTACCTCCCGGTTTAGATGCAGAAAAGATGCGCCCAGGCGGGGCCACCGATTATTTTCGCCAGAAGCCTGGAGAGAGCAGCACCAGGATGGTGAAGATTTCCAGCCGACCCAACAGCATCGCGATCACCGCCACCAACTTGCCCATCGGGCTGACGCTCTGGAAGTTGTACGCCACCTCACCCAGCCCCGGCCCCAGATTGTTCATACTGGTGGCGACCGCGGAGTAGGCAGAGACCTGGTCCAGACCGGCGTGTATCATGACCAGCATCAAGCCCCCGAAAGTGGCGACATAGAAGGCGAAGAAGCCCCACACGCTCTGCATCAAGCGTGGCTCGACCACCCGCTGGCCGATCCGCACCGGCAGGATCGCGTTGGGGTGGATAAGACGGCGGATCTCATGCTGTCCCTGCTTCACCAGCAGCAGCACCCGCATCACCTTGATTCCACCAGCGGTAGACCCACCACAACCTCCCACGAAGCTGATAAAGATCAGCAGTACCGGCAAAAAATCGGGCCAGTGGGCAAAGTCAACCGTGCCGAAGCCGGTGCTGGTGACTACCGAGACCACCTCAAAGGTGGCATCTCGCAAGCTGGATGGGAGCTGTTCATAATTGCCCTCTAGCCTGAGTGTCAGGCCGACCAGCAATACCATCAGCAACACAAACAGCAGAAAGCTGCGTGATTCGATGTCCGTCAGATATTGGCGTAGGTTTCGGTTGTGCCATGCAAAATAGTGGACCCCGAAATTGATCGCAGCCAACACCATGAAAAAAATGGCTACCGCCTCGATCGCCGGACTGGCATAGAAACCCAGACTGGCGTCATGGGTAGAGAAACCGCCGGTAGAGACGGTGGAGAAGCTATGGGCAATGGCATCAAAAGGGGTCATGCCCGCCAGCCAGTAGGCAATGGCACAGCTGATGGTCAGCCCCAGATAGATCGTCCAGAGCGCGCGCGCAGTATCTGCCAGCCGGGGCGTGAGCTTCTCCTCCTTCATCGGACCAGGAGCCTCGGCACGGTACAGCTGCATGCCACCAATGCCCAACATCGGCAGCACTGCCACGCCGAGCACAATCAGCCCCATACCCCCAAGCCACTGCAACTGTTGGCGGTAGAAGAGGATAGACTTGGGCAGATCATCCAGCCCGGTGATCACCGTGGCACCAGTCGTTGTTACCGCTGAGGTCGACTCAAACAGCGCATCCACCAGCCCAAGGTGGACACTCAGGATCAGAGGCCAGGTACCAAGCAAGCTAAGCAACACCCAAAAGGCGGAGACAATAATATAGCCATCCCGGTTGCTTAGCCGGATACGACTGCGGCCACCTACCAACCACAACAGCCCACCCAAGGCCAGGGTGCCAAGCATGGGTATCAGAAAATTCGTCAGCTCGGCTTCCTGGTACCAGATAGCGACGCCCAAGGGGCCACACAGGGAGAGTCCGAAAATGATTGCCAGGGCCCCCGAAACGCGAGCAATGATCCGTGTGTGCAAGATATCTACTTAAAAGATGAAAAACAGGATAGCGATTTTATCACTATGCCTTGGAGACACGCCGCTACCACTCACTATGGATCGCCCCCCGCTCCGGCTGGTCGATGCGTTCATAGGTGTGAGCACCAAAGGCATCGCGCTGGGCCTGGATCAGGTTCTGCGGTAGCCGTGCAGTGCGGTAGCTGTCGAAGTAGCCCAACGAGGCGCTCAGCACCGGCACCGGGATGCCGTTACCAGCGGCCTGACCGACCACCCGCCGCCAAGCCCCCTGCAACCCCTGCAGCTGCAGGCTGAGATCCCCCGCCAGCATCAGGTTGGCGGGCTGCTGATCGGAGTAGGCATCACGGATCGCATCGAGCAGCCGTGCGCGGATGATGCAGCCGCCCTTCCAGATACGCGCCACCTCGGCCAGATCGACCCCCCAGCCGTAGCGCTCTGAGGCACTGCTGATAAGCGCCAGCCCTTGGGCATAGGCGGCGATGCGTGAAGCGTAGATGGCGCCGTGCAGATCCGCCACAAAGGCCTCGCGGTCGGTGATGGATGACGTCTCGGGGCCTTGCAACCGATGTGCCGCATGCTCTCGTTGCGCCTTGGCCGCCGATAGCACCCTGGCATCCACCGCTGCGGCAATGCTGGGCACCGCTACCCCCTGCTCCAGCGCCGCCTGCACGGTCCAGCGGCCGGTGCCCTTCTGTCCCGCCTTGTCGAGGATCTGTTCCACCAGCGGCCCACCGCTCTCCTCATCCTGCACCCGCAGCACCCGGGCAGTGAGTTCTACCAGAAACGACTCCATCGGCCCCTGGTTCCACTGCTCGAACACCTCGGCCATGGCATCGGTGGAGAGCCCCAAACCGCGCTTCATCAGGTCATAGGCCTCCGCCAGCAGCTGCATGTCGGCATACTCGATGCCGTTATGCACCATCTTCACGAAGTGGCCAGCGCCGTCACCCCCCACATGGGTGACGCAGGCCCCCGCTTCGGTCTTGGCCGCGATTGCCTGCAGGATCTCCCCGAGGGCGGCATAGGCTTCAGCAGAGCCACCCGGCATCAGTGAAGGACCGCGACGCGCCCCCTCCTCGCCGCCGGAGACCCCCATGCCGACAAAGTGGATACCCTTTTCGCGCAACGCAGCCTCACGCCGCCGGGTATCCTCAAACCAGGAGTTACCACCGTCGATCAGGATATCCCCCGGTTCCAGGTACGGCAGCAGCCGCTCGATCATCTGATCCACCGGCTCACCCGCCTTGATCATCAGCAAAATGCGGCGCGGACGTTCCAGCATCGCGGCAAAACCGGCCAGATCAGCCTCCCCACCAAATACCTTGCCCGGCTGCTGCGCCAAAAATGCGTCGATCGTCTCTGGGTGGCGACCCCAGACCGCCACGCCATAACCCGAATCCTCGATATTGAGTGCCAGGCTGCTGCCCATCACCCCCTAACCCAACCAGCCCTATCTGATACGCCATTACCTGTCACTCCCGTTGGGCAGAGCTGCCCCTTGTACATTCACTCTTCTGCAGGGAGCGCCTGTGCCGCTCCCCGGTCCATCAACCAGTCACCAGTATCAGCCAGAGCCGACGGCACATCGCCCTCCTGCAACGCGCGACGCACGGCCTCGGCCTTGCTCTCCCCCTTTGCCAACATCAGCAGATGGCGGGCCGCGCGGATCACCGCCGGGGTCACGCTCAAACGCCGTGGTGGCGGTTTACTGCCAACCACTGTCACTACCCGCCGCTGCCACTCCTGCAGCGCCGGTGAGCCGGGGAACAGCGAGGCGGTGTGGCCATCCTCCCCGATCCCCAGCAGCAAGATGTCGAGCTGGGCCGGCAGCACGCCTTCGTAGTCACGGGCAGCTTGCTCCGGTTCATCCTCACCGCGCATGCGATAGAGGATCAGCTCATCCGGCTTGCCATGAGGAAACAGCGCCGCCTTCACTGCCCGGTAGTTGCTCGCCTGATGCTCTGGCGGCACGCAGCGCTCATCGCCAAAAAAAGAGGGTCAGACGCATCCAGGGCAGCCGGTCCCGTTCGGCCAGCAGCCGGTAGACCGAGAGCGGCGTGCCACCGCCAGCAAGCATCAGGTGACAGCGCTCTGCCTGTTGCAAGCTCTGCTCGACCCGCGCCTCAATCCACTCCGCGGCGACCCGATCATAGTCGGCGGCATCGACGATAATCCGCCGTCCCCCCATCAGCCGATCTCCCGCCAACGCCTGTCGTAGCGGCGCATTAGTCGCTCCGCCTCTATCGGGCCATCACTGCCCTCGGCGTAGAAGAGTGGCCCGATGCGCTGCGCATCCTCCCAAGCCTTGAGAATTGGTGAGACGAAGCGCCAGGCATGCTCCACCTCGTCGCGCCGGGCAAATAGGGTCGCATCGCCGCGGATCGCATCCAGCAGCAGCCGCTCGTAGGCCTCTTTGATCGGCCGCTTAAAGGTCTCTGAGTAACTGAAATCCATCACCACCGGACGCACATCCAGACTATCCCCCGGCCGCTTGCTGACGATCTTCAGATCGATCCCCTCATCGGGCTGGATGCGGATGGTAAGCACGTTCGACTCGAGCTGCTGACACACTTCATCCCGGCCGAACAGGCAGAGCGGCACCGGGCGGAACACCACCGAGACCTCGGTCATGCGCGCCCGCAGCTGCTTACCAACACGCAGAAAGAACGGCACCCCCTGCCAGCGCCAATTGTCGATGAAGCACTTCATCGCGGTATAGGTCGGGGTGCGCGAGTCAGCGGCGACGTTCGCCTCGTCCCGGTAGCCACGGTACTGACCGAAGATCACATCCTCGAACACTTGGCTGCCGGTGATCTGGCGCAGCGAGCGCAGCACCTCCACCCGCTTGTCGCGGATATCGTCCGCGGCGAAGGAGAGCGGCGCCTCCATGGTGCAGAGCGAGAGCACCTGCAGCAGGTGGCTCTGCACCATGTCACGGATCACCCCGGTCTGGTCGTAGAAGCGGCCTCGCCCCTCGACCCCAATCGCCTCGGCAGCAGTGATCTGGATGTGGTCGACATATTTGCGATTCCAGAGTGGCTCAAAGATGGTGTTACCGAAACGCGCCACCAGGATATTCTGCACCGTCTCCTTGCCCAGGTAGTGGTCGATGCGGTAGACCTGATCCTCCCCCAGCACCTCGCCGACAATCCGATTCAGCTCCTGCGCCGAATCCAAATCCCGGCCATAGGGTTTCTCCATAATCACCCGGCTCCAGGGGCTGCTGCTGCCGCTGGTGTTGATCAGCCCCGCCTCCTGCAAGCGATGCAGGATAATCGGCGCGGCAGATGGGGGCGTGGCTAGATAGAAGAGCCGGTTGGCGCTGCCACCAGCGGCCTCCAGCTGTTCAAGCCGGTCACGCAGCTCACGATAGCCTTCAGGGTCTTCAAAATTGGCGCTGAGGTAGTGAATGCGCTCAGCAAAGGCTACCCACTCCGGCTCCTGCAGCGGCTCCCGGGTATGTTCAGCCAACGCCTGTTTCAGCAGCTCGCGATAGCCATCAGCATCCTGCTCCCGGCGGCTCAGACCGATCACCGCAAACCGCTCATCCAGCGCCCCCTCACGCAGCAGATTATAGAGCGCTGGCATCAGCTTGCGCCGAGTTAGATCCCCGGCACCGCCGAAGATCACCAGAGTGCAGCTATCCTGTTGGGTAGGCGTGAGCAGCGCCGCCCCAGCATCGGAGATCTGCGCGAATCGAAGTGTCTGGTCTGACATGCATGTTCCTTGTTCGGTTACGGCGACGAAGCAACTATAGAACAATAGAGGAATGAAAACGTTTACTCTTCACAAAGGGATAGACCATTTTCCTAATGCACCAAAAGATCTTGCTTTCGGTTAGAGGCGCAAGCCGCATCTTCAGCATGGGGGACGTGCAGGTGCCCGCCTTGCGCGACGCCTCCTTGGAGATCTACGATGGCGAGTTTCTGGTAATCGTTGGCCCCAGCGGCTCAGGCAAAAGTACCCTGCTGAATCTGATCGGCGGCATGGATCGCCCGACCGGGGGTGAGGTGCTGTTTCAGGAACTCGACCTGGCCCAGGCCTCGGAGCAGGCGCTGACCGAATATCGCCGTCACCAGGTCGGTTTCGTTTTCCAATTCTACAATCTGGCGCCAATGCTGACTGCTCTGGAGAACGTGCAGGTGGCCAGCGAGATCGCACAAGATCCGCTTGACCCGGCGCAGGCCCTGGCGCTGGTCGGACTGAGTGACTATCAGGAACACTTCCCATCACAGCTGAGTGGCGGCCAGCAGCAGCGGGTGGCGATCGCCCGCGCCCTGGCAGGTAATCCGCGGTTGCTGCTCTGTGATGAACCCACCGGCGCCCTCGATCTGGCCACCAGCCGCCAAGTACTGGGGCTACTGCTGCGGCTCAAGCAGGAACTGGGCAAGACCCTGGTGCTGATCACCCACAACAGCGCCATCGCCGGCATCGCCGACCGGGTCGCCACCATCCGCGACGGCGCCATCCACTCACTGCATGAGAACCCCCATCCGGTGCCAGTGCAGGAGGTCTCCTGGTGAACCCGGTATTACAGCGCAAACTGCGGCGTGATCTCTGGCAGCGCAAGTGGCAGCTGTTGACACTATTTTCCATCATCGCCATCGGTGTTGGTGCCTACATCGGCATGGCCGGCACCTGGCGTGACATGGACGGCGCCCGCCATGCTTACTACCGCGACTATCACCTAAGCGACTTCCTCATCGATTTGAAGCGTGCACCGGAGTGGGCGGTAACGGATGCGGCCCACCTGCCCGGCATGATCAGGCTGGAGGGTCGGATCTCCCTACCGGTACTGCTCGATCTGCCCGGCACCAACCAACCGATCACCGGCCAAGCCATCTCCCTCCCCGACCAAAGAGAACCTGCCTTCAACCAGCTGCTGTTGCGCAGCGGCAGCCGCCTCTCCGACCCGGACCGGGCCGAGGTGATCCTCAACCACGCCTTCGCCGCGGCTCACGGACTCAAGCCGGGGGACCGCATCCGCGCTCTGCTGCTGGAGAGCCAGCAGGATCTGCTGGTGGTGGGTACGGCCCAGTCGCCGGAGTTTGTCTATCTGATCTCGCCCTCCGGTGGCCTCGCACCGGACCCGAAAAACTTTGGTGTGATCTATCTGGGCGAATCTTTCCTGCGCCAGCGCAGCGACCTGCAGGGCGCTTACAACCAGGTGCTCGGCCGGCTCGCCGACCCACGCCCGGCGGCGGTGAAAAACAGTCTGCAGGCACTCGCCGAACGACTCGACCCGTTTGGCGTCAGCCTCACCACCCCGCTCAGCGAACAGGCCTCATTCCGCTTTCTGCAGGACGAGCTGACGGGGCTGGAGGTGCAGTCCCGCATCATGCCGATGATCTTTCTCAGCGTGGCAGCACTGGTATTACACGTATTGATCGGCCGGCTGGTCAACCAACAACGCACCCTGATCGGCACCCTGCGCGCCCTTGGCTACGCACGCAGTACACTGATCCGTCACTATCTCGCCTATGGGCTGGCAGTGGGGACGATCGGCGGACTACTGGGGATCATGTTGGGGATCTGGCTACAGTCCGCGATGGTGGCGATCTACCGGGGGTTTTACGAACTACCGGGCCTGGTCGCACACCATTACTGGGATCTCAGCCTGATCGGTCTGGCCATCAGCCTGCTGTTTGCCGCCCTCGGCAGCCTGAGTGGCGTGAGGCGGGCGACCCAGCTGCAACCGGCGGAAGCGATGCGCCCGCCCGCACCACAGAGAGGTGGGCATATCCTGCTGGAATCGGTGCACCCACTGTGGCGGCGCCTGAACTTCCGCTGGCGCTCAATCCTGCGATCAGTGTTCCGCAACCCCTTTCGCTCCTTTGTCAGCCTGCTCGCCAGCCTCATCGCCACCGCGCTGATCTTCGCCACCTTCAGCATGATCGATGCTCTCGATCATCTGATGGGTTATGAGTTTGAACAGCTCTCCCATCAGGATCTAACGATCAGCCTGCGCGACCCGGTGGCGCTGGCGGCAACCCGGGAGATCGTGTCGCTACCGGGCATCAGCCTGATCGAGCCGGAACTGCTGGTGAGCTGCGACCTGGTAAACGGGCCGCGGCAAAAGCGCATTGCCATCACCGGCCTGAGCCCTGATGCCCGCCTGCACACCCCCCTGGACTCGCAGGGCCGGCGGGTGGCAATTCCGCCCCGAGGGCTGATCCTGGGGCGCAAGCTAGCGGAGATCTTGCGGCTGGCACCCGGCGACCGGGTTGAACTGCGCCCACTGATCGGCCGACGGATTCCGACTGAAGCGACAGTGGCCGCCGTGGTAGAGAGCTATCTAGGGCTGGCGGCCTATGCCGATATTACCTACCTGAGCCGTCTGCTGGGGGAGCAACCCCTGGCAAACCAATTGCTGGCCAAAAGCGCAGGCGCTGGCATCGGAGAGAGGCTGCAGCATCAGCTGCAACAGCGTCCCGCCTATCTGGGGGCGAGCGAGCGCCGTCAGGTGCTGGCACAACTCGACGCCACCTTTGGTGAGACCATGGGCAGCATGATCTTCGTGATGGTGCTGTTCGCCGGGATGATCGCCTTCGGCAGCGTGCTCAACACGGCGATGGTGTCACTCAACGAACGCCAACAGGAGATCGGCACTCTGCGGGTCATCGGCTACTCCTCGCTGCAGGTGAGCGGGCTGTTTTTTGGCGAGAGCCTGCTCCTGAACACGCTTGGCATGGCGCTGGGGCTGTATGGCGGCGTATTGCTGAGCCACGGCCTGTCGCTACTCTACAGCACCGAACTCTACCGTTTTCCCGCCATCATCCTACCCGGCACACTGCTGATCAGTGCGCTGTTGATGCTGCTGTTTCTGCTGCTTGCGCAGGGGCTGGTCTATCTCATCATCCGTCGGCTCAACTGGCTCGAGAGCCTCAAGGTCAAGGAATAACCGTGTTAGCCAAAAGACTCATCACCGCCCTGCCTGTTCTGCTGTTGCCGCTGGCTGGCTGCGAACAGAGCCCACAGCTGCAGAGCACCACACCGGTCAGAGGGGAAATCCGCGCCTCCTTCACCGAACCCGCCCAAACCCGGCTGGCGCGAGACTATCCGATTAGCATGCCGCTGGATGGGCGCATCGGCCCGATCAGGCTGCAGCCCGGCGACCGGGTGAAAAAAGGAGAACAGTTGGTGGCAATTGACCGGCTACCGTTTGAACAAGCGGTAGTCGAGGCCAGGGCCGCAGTGGCCGAGCTGCAACAACAGCTGCTGATCAACGCCTTCAACCGCATCGAAGCAACCCTCAGCGTGGAGCTGCAGGCGACCATCGACGCGGCACGGGAGGCGCTCAGGGCAGCCGATGCCCAAGTGGAGAGCCAACAGGTACGGGCCGCCTGGGCCGACAAGGTCGAGCAGCGCAACCGCGAACTCGACGCGGAGGGCAGTGTCTCGCAACAGCAACTGGATGATACGGTGCTGACAGCGCAGACCGCGCAGATCGAGCTGAAACAGGAGGAGTTCATCCGCGCCGCCCTCAACACCCTCTTCACCGCAATCCAGCTGGGGCCCAAATATGTGGAGCAGTGGCTGCAGCGCAAACAGCTGTCGCGGGAGGTGATCGTGGAGCAACTCAACCAGGCTCGCGCACGCCTGGCCCGGGCGGAGCATCAATTGACGCTGGCGCAGCTGCGCGCACCGGTGGATGGGGTGGTGCTACACCGCCATGAATCGGGGCCAAGCAGCTTCCCGGCCGGACATCCGCTGCTGGAGATCGGCAACTTCAGCGATCTGGAGGTGGTTGCCGAGCTGCTCACCGAGGATGCAATGCAGCTTGAGCCTGGGGCCCTGGTTGAGTTCTCCAGCGGGATAGCAAAGCGTCCCATCAGCGGCCGGATCAAGCGCATCGAACCGGCCGCCTTCACCAAGCGTTCATCCCTCGGGGTGGAGCAGCAACGGGTCAGGGTGATCGCCAGCCTGGATCAGGTTCCAGCCACCCTGGGGGTGGGCTTCAGGCTGCAGGGACGTTTTTTCACCGGTATCAGCCATAACACCCTGATTCTGCCCCGCTTCAGTGTATTGCAGGCCACCGATGGCTCCCACTATGTGCTGCGTAACGACCACGGCCGGCTGCACAGACAGCCGGTCATCATCGGCTTACACAACGACCGCCAGCTGGAGATCCTTGAAGGCCTGAGCGACGGAGAAAGCATCGTCGCACTCCCCGATGCCGATATGGAAGTTGAAACGGAGTAGCCATGGCCCTACAGCAAACCCTCTACATCAGAATCTATCGCAACCGCATCACCATCCAGGATGTCGAAAGTCAAGCAATCAGCAGCGTCGATGCGGTCAGCCCCTTCACCACCGACAGACTGCTGGTCGGCCAGTTCTCCACCGCGGTTGAGACCCTGCAGAAGGCGATCCGACAGATCCACACCGGCTGGCGCGCCCTGCTGATCCGCCCGATCATCCTGATCCAGCCACTGGAGATGATCGAAGGCAGCCTCTCCGAGGTGGAAGAGCGCATCTTCAAAGAACTGGCCGCCAGCGCCAAGGCCAACCGGATCGTGGTGTGGACAGGGCCTGAGCTTTCGCCTCAGCAAGTGATGGAACAGACTAAGAACGCCCGTTAGGACTCGCCTACCCCCGCATCCGCTTCAACAACTCATAGTGCGATGGCAGGGCGCGTTTGATCTGCCCCTTCATAGTCGCTACCTGGTTGGCGTATTTGATCCAGTCGCTCTTGGCCAGGAACCGCTCCGCCGGGAACTGGAACCCCTCGAAATCGTAGGGGGATGGCATGAACGATTTCCACAGCCCCTGGTTCTCCTGCAGCAGAGCAAACGCCTCCACCCCGCCCGCCGCCAGGCACCAGGACATCCAGACGCTCACCGCAGTGAGTGGGTGAAACCGAATCGTTTTGAGTGAGATCAATCGTTAAATCGCGATCGGGATAGGGCTGCCGGACATGTCACAAATTTGCAATCCACAGCCACGATCAGCCCCCGGCTCTGCTATCATCTCCGCCATTTATCTGATCGTTGCACCAAGAAAGGCGTGAATTAAGTTGCAGAAAAACATCAATATTGGCGTGTTTGTAGACGCCGAAAACGTGCGTTACAACGGCGGTTATCAGCTCCGCTACGACATCCTGCGCCGCTTTGCCGCGCGCTCCGGCGGCAACCTGCTGCGCCTCAACACCTACATCACCTTCGACCAGGAACGGGCCAGCGAAGACTACGAGTATCAGAAACGCGCCTACGCCTACCAGCAGATGGTACGCGACTACGGCTGGAAAATTCTGGTCAAGAATATACGCCGCTATACCGACGAAGATGGCAATGTCACCACCAAAGCGAATGCCGACCTCGATATGGCAGTGGACGCTATGATCCAGTCGGAGAAGCTCGATCTGGTGCTGATGTTGACCGGCGACGGCGACTTCCTGCAGGTTGTCACCGCGTTGCAGGATCGCGGCTGCCGGGTTGAGCTGGTCGGCTTTCGCAACGTCTCCCGCGAGCTGCAGCGCCAGGTCGACACCTACTACTCCGGCTTCCTCATCCCCGACCTGCTGCCGGTCTCCTATGAACCGCGCAACGAGTGGGGTCAGCCAGGCTCCTGCGTGCGCGGTGTCTGCCAGAAGTGGTTCCCCGACAAAGGCTACGGCTTCCTGCGCTTCATGTCGCGTATCGACGACAATCTCTGGATCACCGACACTCGCGAGCCCGATTCCCCTTACACCAGCGTTTTCTGCCACGTCAATGAGCTGGCCGACGGAGTCTCTGACGAGCTGCTGAAAAACCGGGATACGGTGCTTGAGTTCTACATCGAACAGAGTGACAAGGATGAAGGCCTGGTCGCCAACAACGTGCGCTTGGTGCCCTCCTACGGCAAGCACGGTTTACTCGAATGAGTCCGACCCGACTATGGCGCCTCTGAGAGCGGCGCCACCCCACGTCGCAGGGTGTTCTCAGTGACGCATCGCGGCTCCATAAACTGCAGCAGGTAATCACGGCCACCGGCCTTGCTGCCGATGCCGCTCATGGCGAAACCGCCAAACGGCTGGCGATTCACCAAGGCGCCAGTGATGCCGCGATTGAGGTAGAGGTTGCCGACCCGGAACTCCCGCGCGGCCCGTTCAAGATTGGCCGGGCTGCGCGAATAGATACCGCCGGTCAGTGCATAGCGGGTGGAATTGGCCAGCGCCAGGGCCTGATCCAGATCCTGCGCCGGCAGCAGTGCCAGCACCGGACCGAAGATCTCCTCCTGGGCCAGCGGGCTGTTCGGATCGACCTCACCGAACAGCGTCGGCCCCACATAGTGACCGGACTCGAAGCCACGGCTCTCCATCCGATAGAGCAACCGCCCCGCCTGTCGCCCCTGTTCGATCGCCTGCTGGATGCGTGACTCTGCCGCGGCATTGATCACCGGGCCGATATCACACGCCGAATCGGTCGGGTCAGCCATGATCAGGCTCTCCGCCGCCTCGCACAAGCGCCGGCTGAAATGCGCATATTGATCCCCCACCAGGATCACCCGCGAGCAAGCGCTGCACTTCTGCCCCTGGAAACCGAACGCCGACTTCAGTATCCCATCGATCGCCTCATCCGGATCGGCGCTCTGATCGACGATGATGGCGTTCTTGCCACCCAGTTCCGCGACCACCCGTTTGATGTGGCGCTGCCCCGGCCTCGGCTCGGCCGCCAGTCGGAGAATCCCCTGCCCCACCGCCTGGGAGCCGGTAAAGGCGATCAAGTGCACTGCGGGATGACGCACCAGATAGTCGCCCACCACCTCACCTGGGCCAGGCAGGAAGTTCATCACACCCGCGGGAAAACCCGCCTGCTGCATCAGATCCACCAGCCTGGCAGCGATCACCGGGGTGTCAGAGGCGGGCTTGAGGATGGCGCAGTTGCCGGTCACCAGAGTGGCGCTGAGCATACCGGTGACGATCGCCAGCGGGAAGTTCCAGGGCGGGATCACCACTCCAACACCCCGTGGCTGATAGAAGTGGCGGTTGTGCTCCCCTGGCAGCTTCACACTGGCGCCTGCCGCCAGCCGCTCCGCCTCGTCGGCATAAAAACGCAGGAAGTCGATCGCCTCGCAGACATCGGCATCGGCCTCGCGCCAGCCTTTGCCCGCTTCTAGGATCTGCCAAGCGGCAAACTCATCACGTCGCTGCGCCAGCAGATCTGCGCTTTTGCGCAGCAATTCAGCACGACTCTCTGCCGGACGCTCACGCCAAGAGGGAAAGGCAGCCTCGGCAGCCCGGATGGCGCGATCGGCATCTTCCTGGCTGGCACAGGCCGTGGTGCCCACCAGCTGAGCACGATCAGCCGGGTTGAACGACTCGATACACGCTGCGGTGTCCCGCCACTCACCATCAATCAGCAGCGGATAGTGATGGCCAAGCTGTCCCCTGACTTGATCGATGGCGTGTTGAAACGCCTGACACTCATCCGGCTTCAGCCAGCTACGCAGCGGGGTGTTCTGAAAACCCGCTTCAGGCCGCTCAGCTGGCAACCGGGTCTCCACCTTGGGTGGGGCAAAACAGCTGGCCGCATCCTCGCTCGTAACCTGCCAGCGCGTCATCGACTGACTGCTGGCGTTTTCCAGTAGCCGCCGCACCAGATAGGCCATACCGGGGATCGGCTCACCGAAGGGCAGATAGGTGCGCAGCCGGTAGCCCAGCTTCACCAACGCCTGCTGGTAGGACGTCGACATACCGTAGAGCATCTGAAACTCGAACTGCTCAGTCGCCAGCCCGAGCCGCTCCACCTCGGCCATGCCCAGCGCCAGACTGCGCAGATTGTGGCTGGCGATGGCAGGATAGACCCCAGGCGCAGCCGCCAGCAGCCGCTGCAGGCAGGCCTCATAGTAGCGGTCGGTCTCAGCCTGCTGTTGCCAGACCGGGATCGGCCAACCATTCTGCCGCGCCTTCACCACCTCCTGATCCCAGTAGGCGCCGCGCACCAGTCGGATGGCAAACGGCGTCTGGCGCCGCCCTGCCAGTTCGATCAGCTGTTCCAGGTCCTCCCCCCCCTGCCGCAGGTAGGCCTGCAGAGCGATGCCCAGGCCGTCCCAGTCCCGAAACTCAGGATCAAACAGCAGCCACTCAAAAAGTGCCAGGATCACCGGCCGGCGCTCCGAATCCTCCATATCGAGGGTCACCGCCACCCCCTGCCGACGCGCCTTGAGCAGCAGCGGCCTGAGCCGTTTAACCATCACCTCAGTGTTGGCCGTGACCCGTTCTGGCAGCAGCCGCGGCAGCAGTGACGAGGGCTTCAACGACAGCTGCAGCGACTGATCCGGCTGGACACTCAGCACATCCAACAGCTGCAGATAACCGTTGAGGTAGTCATCTGCCTCGCGATGACTGAGGGTGAGTTCGCCCAGCAGATCGAGGGAGACCAGACGCCCCTGGCGCTGCAGACCACTCAGGGTTTCGCGGATGGTGGTTGGCTCCCGGCCTGCCATGAACTGCCGCGAAAGCAGACCGATCGCCTTTACGGATCGCCGCCGCCAACTGATGCGGCCCGAGCAGGCGACCGGAGCGGATCGCCAGCCGGCCAACCTGGGCAGGGGGAAACTCCTGAGCATCGCTGAAATACTCATCAAACAGCCGCACCACCTCGGCGTCCTCCTGCAGTGCAGGCAGCAGATCAACGAAACGCAGGGCACGAATGCGAAAATCGGGGTTTTGATGCAGCCGGCTCAGCAGCGACTGCAGCCAGTGAGAGACGGGATTATGCGGCTCAAACGCCTCGGCGGCCTGCAGCAGCGCATCACCATGCTGGCGGATGCGGGCTTCCTGGTCGCTCTGCGGGTTCGGCGGGGTGGTATGCATTACTTGACCTCAGCGGAGGGGCCTCACTCAAGTATAGAAAGCGATGCGGGTCACGCTTCGATGCCCCCTCGGGCGAATTTAAAAGACCTCGGTGCGATAGCGGCGGGGATGCTCTGAAACACGCAGGATGGAACCACTGCGCAGCCGCAGACTGTCGGTGCTGCGGTCCGCGAAGAAGAGCTTGAGGGTCTCCTTTACCACCGGGAAGGCGAGCTCGTCCCAGGGGATCTCTGACTCGTCAAACAGTGCCACCTCCAGACTCTCGCTGCCGGGGCCAAAATCGAGTGACTGCAGACGGCTGAGAAACAGCAGGTAAACTTGATCGATATGCGGCAGGTTGAACAGGGTATAGAGCTCCCCCATCTCGACTCGCGCCTGGGCCTCCTCCCAGGTCTCCCGAGCCGCACCTTGCTGGGCAGTCTCACCGTTCTCCATGAATCCGGCGGGCAGGGTCCAGAGACCATAGCGAGGCTCGATGGCACGACGGCAGAGCAGCACCTGCTCCTCCCATAACGGGATGCAACCCACCACCATCTTGGGATTCTGGTAGTGGATAGTGCGGCATTCAGGACAGACATGGCGCTGCCGGTTATCCCCCTCAGGGATCAGTCGCTCAACCTCGGTACCGCATTGACTACAAAACTTCATCCGTTTCCCCATCTTCAACAAGGGCCCACCTGCGGGCAGAGAGAGTGAATCAAGCCCTCTTTATAGCAGGCGCGACAACTCTCCACATCCTCTCTGTTTTTGTCTATTATCGCGCCACCCGTTTATCCCCGGAGTTCGAGATGGAGATTCTCCTGATCCGACACGCCATCGCCGAAGAGCGCACCCTGTTTGCCCATACAGGCCAGCCAGACGCGCAGCGGCCACTTACCGAAAAGGGCCGCAGCCGCATGCGCAGCGCCATCAATGGGCTGAGGCGGGTGATGCCACAGATCGACACCCTCGCCAGCAGCCCGCTGCTGCGAGCTGTGGAGAGCGCCCAGCTGCTGGCTGAGGGGTATGGCCTGGAGACGCCGCTGCAGCTGCCACTATTGGCGCCAGGCGGTGACTTTGATGCCATCGCCGCCTGGCTAGCCGGTCACGATGAGGCCTCACGGGTCTGCCTAGTGGGTCATGAACCTGACCTCTCCGAGCTGATCGGCTGGCTCACCGCCGGTAGTGGCGAGAGCTTTATCCACCTAAAAAAGAGTGCCGTCTGCCTGCTCAGATGTGACCTGCTGCCTGAGCAGGGCACCTGTGAAATCGAGTGGCTGCTGGCGCCGAAACAGCTGCGCCAGCTGGGCTGATTCAGCGATTAGAAAATACCCTCATGCTGCGGTAGAGTGAAGCCACTTTTTCACCGCAACCAACTGTCTGATGCAGCAACAAAAAGCAGAAACAGCGGGACAGGAACAAACCGTCGCCGCCATCGACCTCGGCTCCAACAGCTTCCACATGATCGTCGCCCGGGTCCACGATGGCAGTCTGCAGATCATCGACAAGATGCGCGAGATGGTGCGTCTCGGCGAGGGTCTGACCGACGACAAACACCTCACCCCCGAAGTGGCCGCCCGCGCCATCGCCTGCCTGGAACGCTTTGGTCAGCGCCTTGGCAGCCTGCCATCAGAACACGTCATGGCGGTCGGCACCAACACCCTGCGACAAGTTAGCAGCGCCGATGCGTTTCTCACCGCCGCACAGCAAGCGCTCGGCCATCCGATCGAGATCATCGCCGGCCGTGAGGAGGCGCGACTGATCTATCTCGGTGTCTCCCACGGACTCGCCTCCAGCGGTGAGGCCAAGCAGCTGGTGATCGACATCGGCGGCGGCAGCACCGAGCTGATCGTCGGCGAGGGTTTCCGCACCGAGCGACGCGAGAGTCTGCACATGGGCTGTGTCTCCATCAGCCGCAGCCACTTTGCCGATGGTCTGATCAACTCAAAACGTATGAAGCAGGCTGAACTCGCCTGCGCGGTGGTGATCCGGCCGGTACGCAGCTTTTTCCGCGACGCTGGCTGGAGCCGCGCAGTCGGCAGCTCAGGCACCATCAAGGCGATCCGCAAGGTGGTCACCGAGGAGGGCTGGAGCCAGGAAGGGATCAGCGCCCGCTCCCTGGAGAAACTGCGCAAGCGCATGATCGAGGCGGGTTCCCTCGACAAGCTGCAGCTGAAGGGGCTATCGGAAGAGCGCAAGCCCGTCTTCGCCGGCGGCGTGGCGGTACTCTCCGCGCTGTTCAAACATATCGGCATCGAGCAGATGCAGGTCTCGAATGAGGCACTGCGCGAAGGTCTGATCTACGACATGATCGGCCGCAGCCGCCAGGAAGATGCCCGCGAGCGTACCGTCAGATCCCTCAGCAAGCGTTACAACGTGGATCAGGAACAGGCGCAGCGGGTGGAAAGCACTGCACTAGCGCTCTATCACCAAGTGATCCGCCCCTGGAAGATGCTCGATTCGCGCTACTCATCGATGCTCAGCTGGGCGGCCCAGCTACATGAGGTGGGGCTCACCGTCTCCCACAGCCAGTTCCAAAAACACGGCTCCTACCTGCTGGAGAACTCCGATCTATCCGGCTTTACCCGCCAGGAGCAGCGGGTACTGGCGGCAATGGTGCGCGGCCATCGTCGCAAGTTCCCGACCTCGGTATTCGAGGCCCTGCCGCAGGAGGTGGTACTCTGCACCAAACAACTCTGTGTGCTGTTACGCCTGGCGGTGCTGATGCACCGCTCCCGCTCACCAGTCGCCAAACCGCAGGCACTGCTGGTGTGAACGGCTTATCTCTCACCCTGGAGTTCCCTGCAGGCTGGCTGGCCTCGCACCCATTGACCCGTCTGGAGCTGAAGCAGGAGGCCAGCTATCTGCAGGCGGCCGGCTTCAGCCTCACCTTCTCCTAACCGCGGCTCTACCCGCAAGCTAGATTATGACTCGTCCAGAAATGCCCCTGTTAAACGCAAAGGTCTCAGCGTGCTCAGCGTTTATTCCCAGATTTCTGGATGGAAACCAGATCAGAGCAGACGTCGCAGGGCAGCCAGAATGGCCTCCGGCTCAGTGCCGTGAGAGAGCGTCTCGCGCAGCATCCCCCTGGCGATCGATCAGATAGAGATCGGCCGAGTGATCCACCACATAGTTGGTCTCTGAAGGCTGTTCGACCCGGTGATAGGCCGCGCCATATTTTTTTGCCACATCGGCCAGCACCTCGGCCGAGCCGGTCACACCAAGGATCTTCGGGTGAAAATAGTGACTGTACTCTTCAAGGCGCTCTATGCTATCCCGCTCCGGATCGACACTGATGAAGAGCACCTGCAGCCCTTCCTGCTCCGCCTCGTTCAGTTCGTTGAGCGCCATCGACAGCATACCCAGACTCGTTGGGCAGATATCGGGGCACCAGGTGTAGCCAAAATAGAGTACTACCACCTGCCCATGTAGATCGCTCAGCGAGAGCGGGCCATTGGCCGAGACCAGCGTAAAGTCACCACCGGTGGGTTTTGCCTGCAGCGACAACACCTGGTGTTTGGCAGGCTCCTGGCCAGCCGGATTCCAGAACAGACCAACCAACAACAGTGCGCCGCCCAACAGCAGAATCACGCCCCAGAGAACATATCTTTGCATCAACTTCTCCCAAAGATATCGGATCGTTTCAGGCGTCACTCTCCAGGGGCTTGCCCAGCGCTGTATCCACCGCATTGGCCAGCACCTCAGAGTATTCGATCAACTGCCTGATCAGATTGTCATGTTTGTGCAGCAGTTTACGCGCCGCCTCATCCTGATCAACCACCTTGTAGTGCTGGTCATCCACCCAGGCTTCGAGCGTCTTTAGCTCCCTGGTAAAACGCTGATACTGCCGCCGAAGGTTATCGACCAGCAGATGGGAGCGCAGCGGATTGACCGGCTCCTTCAGGTAAAGATCAAGCAGCTGCCCGAGGACCTGCTGCGCCTTGCTCATCTGGCGCTCGAGGCCGGAACTGTCGAATTTTCTGGCTTCAAGTCCGTGCAACCCCCTCAACTGGATGCGCAGCCGCGGCGCCATCTTTTTCATCCTGGCAGCCGATTTTTGCAGCAGTCGCAAGTCTGCTCCATCCAGCAGTTTTTTCGTTTCCTGAGCCAACCGCGGCAGTTCACCAAGCGCCGAAGAGTCCTGACGAGCAACCGGGGCAGTTTCAGCCATTGCCCCTCCCGTCACTATCGACACACTCAACATCAACCACCACTTTTTATAGTTATTTCGCATCTCCCATCTCCCGATCTTATTTTTTCTAAAGCTCTGCCAGATCCCCCTTCTCCTGCAGCCAGCGCTTGCGGTCTGCGGCCCGCTTCTTCGCCAGCATCATATCCATCACACGGCTACTGTCGTCACCCGCCTCGATGGTGAGCTGGACAAGCCGTCGCGTATCCGGATGGATAGTTGTCTCCCGCAACTGCGGGGGATTCATCTCACCCAGTCCCTTGAATCTCTGTACATTGACCTTACCGCGGATTTTCTCCGCCTCGATCCGGTCAAGCACGCCCTGCTTCTCACTGTCATCCAAAGCATAGAAGACCTGCTTACCGACATCGATACGGTAGAGCGGAGGCATTGCCACATAGACATGACCCTGTAGCACAAGTTTCCTGAAGTGACGCAGAAACAGGGCGCACAGCAGGGTGGCGATGTGCAGGCCATCGGAGTCCGCATCGGCGAGGATGCAGATCTTGCCAAAGCGCAGCTTAGAGAGATCATCGCTGCCCGGCTCAACGCCGACCGCCACCNAGATATCGTGCACCTCCTGGGAGGCGAGCACCTCGGCGGAGTCGACCTCCCAGGTGTTGAGGATCTTGCCGCGCAGCGGCATGATCGCCTGGAACTCCCGATCCCGCGCCTGCTTTGCCGAGCCGCCGGCAGAGTCACCCTCCACCAGAAACAGCTCAGTGCGACTCGGATCGACCGCACTGCAGTCGGCCAGCTTGCCCGGCAGCGCCGGCCCCTGGGTGACCTTCTTGCGCTTTACTTTGCGCCCGGCGCGCATCCGCGACTGGGCGGCGTCGATCGCCATCTCCGCGATGCGTTCAGCGACATCGGTATGCTGGTTGAGCCAGAGACTGAAGGTGTCCTTCACCACCCCGGAGACAAACGCTGCACACTCCCGCGAGGAGAGGCGCTCCTTGGTCTGGCCGGAGAACTGTGGATCGTCCAGCTTGGCCGAGAGCACGTAACTGACCCGGCTCCAGACGTCGTCGGGGGTCAGTTTGACACCCCGCGGCAGCAGGTTGCGGAACTCGCAGAACTCGCGCACCGCATCGGTCAGACCGCTGCGCAGGCCGTTGACGTGGGTACCACCGAGAGTGGTGGGGATCAGGTTGACATAGCTCTCGGTGACCACCTCAACACCACCGCTCTCTTGCAGCCAGACAACCGCCCAGGAAACCGCCTCACGATTCCCCTCCATCTGCCCGACAAACGCCTCCTGGGGCAGCCATTCAGCGCCATGCAGCGCATCGAGCAGGTAGTCTCTCAGACCATCCTCGTAGAACCACTCATCGCGCTCGCCCGACGACTCATCGAAGAAGCTGACCTTCAGCCCCGGGCAGAGCACCGCCTTGGCGCGCAACACATGACGCAGCCGACGCAGCGAAAACTTAGCGCTATCGAAGTAGCTGGGGTCGGGCCAGAAGCGCACCCGGGTGCCGGTATTGTTGCGCCCGACTTTGCCGATCGCCTCCAACTCCGACACCTTGTTGCCGCCAGCAAAGGCGATGTTGTATTCTTGGCCGCCACGCCGCACCCACACCTCCAGGTGCTTGGAGAGCGCATTCACCACCGACACGCCGACACCATGCAGCCCGCCGGAGAAGCGGTAACTCTTGTTGGAAAACTTGCCGCCGGCATGCAGCTTGGTGAGGATCACCTCGACCCCGGGCAACCCCTGCTTGGGGTGGATATCCACCGGCATGCCACGGCCGTCATCGATTACCTGCAGCGAACCATCCTTGAACAGGCTGACCTCGATGCTGCTGGCGTAGCCGGCGACTGCCTCATCCACGCTGTTGTCGATCACCTCCTGCGCCAGATGGTTGGGGCGGCTGGTGTCGGTATACATGCCCGGTCGTTTGCGGACCGGATCCAGGCCACTCAGGACCTCAATCGCCGAGGCGTCGTAGCTAGCACTCATGGAGACAATTCAACTGTTTAATAAACCTTATCGTTTACAGAAACCTGACCAGAATTCTACACATCCCACTCTGCTCATGCGAGCAGACCCCATTGACCGGCACAAACCGCCTGGGGTAGCTTTACGCCACCCCAACTACTAGTAAACAGCTGTGCCGAGAAGAAAAAAGACCCCCCCCTTCGAAGAGGCGCTTGCCGAACTCGAATCCCTGGTCGAGACCCTGGAGAGTGGCGAGCTGCCGCTGGAGGAGTCGCTAAAGACCTTCGAGCGGGGCGTGGAGCTGACCCGCAACTGCCAAAAGGCCCTCGATGATGCAGAGCAGAAGGTCAGAATCCTCAGCAACGAGGGCGGCGCAACGGAGCCTTTCGAACGTGAGCAGTAACACCGCCTTGAGGGAGTTCATGCTGTTCTGCCAAAATCGGGTAGAACATGCGCTGGATAAGAGCCTGCCTGCCGAGAGCACATCCCCCGCTCGCCTCCATCAGGCGATGCGCTACGCAGTGCTTGGCGGCGGCAAACGCATCCGCCCGATTCTCACCTACGCCACCGGTCAGGCACTCGGCGTAGAGATCAACCAGCTCGACACCGCCGCCTGCGCAGTAGAAATGATCCACGCCTACTCGCTGGTACACGACGACCTGCCGGCAATGGACGACGACGAGCTGCGCCGAGGCCGCCCCACCTGCCATAAGGCCTACGACGAGGCCACCGCGATCCTGGTCGGCGATGCGCTGCAGACCCAGGCGTTCCAGATCATCTGCACCAGCGGCAACTTGCACGCCAGTGCCGAGACCCGCCTGGAGATGATCGAGACCCTGAGCCGCGCCAGCGGCTCCCGCGGCATGTGCGGTGGCCAGGCCCTTGACCTCAACGCAGTCGGCCAGGAACTCTCTCTGGCGGAGCTGGAGAACCTGCACATCCACAAGACCGGCGCGCTGATCCGCGCCAGCGTCAATACGGCCAGCCTGCTAGCACCCCGCCTAGAGCCGGAACAGGCACACCAGCTCGACCACTACGCCAAATGCGTCGGCCTCGCCTTCCAGATTCGCGACGACATCCTCGACGTGGAGGGCGACACCGAAACCCTCGGCAAGACTCAGGGCAAGGACCAAGCCCAGGATAAACCCACCTACCCCGCCCTACTCGGCCTCAACGGCGCCCGTGAAAAGGCCGCCGAACTGCAGGCCGACGCCCACCGCTCCCTCACAGGCTTCGACAGCAAGGCCGACCCGCTGCGCTGGCTCGCCGACTACATCATCGGACGGGATTACTGAACCACAGCTGCCAGGAGAGCTTGGCGGGTTGGGAGATGCTGGCGCCGGTGGATGAGTGAGGCGCTCCTACTTGCGCCGGCGGGCATCCGTTGGGATAATCGCGCGTTTTCGCGCTGACACGCACCGAGCGGCCCTGTGCCGAAATAACCCGAGGTTTCATCGGTTGTTGCTGACCGTCCACTGGACGATGATGCAGGCGCATCATCTTTGCCCGATTACAACGCCCACGCCCGTCGCCTGGCAGGATCTCTTACATGGCTGAAAATATTAGCACCGCTTCGTCTCAAATCGCCGACGTTCAGAGCAGCGCCGACACCCGCCAGATCGCCATCAACAAGGTGGGCATCAAGGACATCCGCCATCCGGTGCGTATCAAGGACCGCAGCGAGGGCGAGCAGCACACCATCGCCAACTTCAACATGTATGTTGACCTGCCCCACAATTTTAAGGGCACCCACATGTCGCGCTTCGTGGAGATCCTCAACAGCCACGACTACGAGATCACGGTGGAGTCGTTCAAAGATATGCTGACGGAGATGGCAGAGCGGCTGGAGGCGGAGTCGGGCCACATCGAGATGAACTTCCCCTTCTTCATCAACAAAACTGCGCCGATATCCAAGGTGCAGAGTCTGCTCGACTATGATGTCACCCTGATCGGCGAGATCCACAGCGGCAAGCCGGAGATCGACATCAAGGTGGTGGTGCCAGTAACCAGCCTCTGCCCCTGTTCGAAGAAGATCTCCGAGCGCGGCGCCCACAACCAGCGCTCCCACGTCACCATCCAGGCGCGCACCGCCGGCTTCATCTGGATCGAGGAGATCATCGAGATAGTCGAGCAGGAGGCCTCCTGCGAGCTGTTTGGCCTGCTCAAGCGTCCCGACGAGAAGCATGTCACCGAGCGCGCCTACGACAACCCGAAGTTTGTCGAGGACATGGTGCGTGACGTGGCGGTACGTATGAACAACGAAACGCGCATCAGCGCCTATGTGGTGGAATCGGAAAACTTCGAGTCGATCCACAATCACAGCGCCTACGCGCTGATTGAGCGGGACAAGCTGAAAGACCCGGTTAGCTGAGGCGGCAGCGCCGGCCATCAAATAGATCGTGCAGGTCGGGATTTATCCCGACCGAGATCACTAGGTCAGGTGGATTGATAAAAGCTCAGAACCTGCTCTCCAGCAGCAGGTAGGCGCCCTTATCCTGCATCGTGAGCTGGCTCAGGAAGCTCATCCCCAACAACACCTGGGTGGGACTGTTGCCTTCAATTATAAAGCCGCGCACCCCGCGCCGGGTAATCGCCCCCACCCGCACCTCTCTTAGCGTCACCTCATAGGCGCGCGCCATGCCCGAGGCAGTGCCCACCGCAATCGGCGTTCCCTTGCGCTTGTAGGCGATGCCCAGACGGCGCGCCTCGACCCCACTCATCGCCACCGCCGTGGCACCGGTATCCAGCAGAAACTGCACCGTGCGGCCGTTGATACTGCCCAAGATGGTGAAAGAGCCGGTCTCATCCCGCCAGACCTTGGCACTCTGACGCTCTGGCTCGGAATAGCTGCTGGAGACATGCCGGCCAAGGTTGTAGGTGTCGCGCTTGCCATCCACCTCGATCAGCGCCTGGCGGCTGTCGGAGGAGATCAGCAACACGCCTTCGGGAGAGGCCTTGCCGGCTTTAGCATGCGCCGCTTGCCATCGATGGAGACCATCACCTTGTTGGCGAAGAGCGCCTCCACCACCAACCGCTCCACTGCCAGTGCCATTGCGTGCGGCACCAACCACAGCAGACAGCAGAGCAGAGCCCTGTAGGGCACAGAGCACGTCATTGGATCACTCCTGTCAGCTCAATGGCCTGCATCACCACCAGAGCAAACAATCCCGCCAGCAGATCGTCAAACATGATGCCGAACCCACCGCTCACCCGCCGGTCGATCCAGCGGATCGGCCAGGGCTTGAGGATATCGAACAGGCGAAACAGCAGAAAACCGAGCACCAGCCACAGCCAGCCGGGTGGAGCGAGGCTCATGGTCACCAGATAGCCGACGACCTCGTCCCAAACGATGCCGCCGTGGTCATGTACTCCCAGATCGTCAGAGGTTCTGCCGCAGATCGGGATGCCGATCAGAAACAGGCCCAGCAGGATAGTCAGATAGGCGGGCAACGGCTGCGACTGCAGCAGCAGATAGATCGGGATCGCCAGCAGGGTGCCGAAGGTGCCCGGCGCAAATGGCGCCAGCCCGGAACCAAAACCAAAGGCGATCAGGTGGTGCGGGCGACGCAGATCGGGCCGGGCAGGTCTGTTGGCTTCACTCATGGGATGCAAAGTGGTCGTAGCCCTTGGCTGATGGTCTCCAAATAGTAGCATCAGCCTGCTCACAGACCAGCCCCGGCGCGGCGGTGATCTCACCGATCTCGCTGACAGCAAGCCCCAGTTGCTCGCTGAGCGGCCACAGGCGGGAGAGTTCGGCGGGCGGCAGGGTGAAACAGAGTTCGTAGTCGTCGCCGCCGGCGAGCGGCAGGTCCCAGTCAGCCGTGCGACGCACCGCATCGCTGAGGGGCAGGCGCGCCAGCTGCAACCGGGCACCCACACCGCTGGCTTGCAGGATATGCCCCAGATCGGCCAGCAGCCCGTCGGAGATATCGATGGCCGCGCTCGCCAGGCCGCGCAGCGCCTGCCCCAATGCAAGCCGTGGCTGCGGGCGTTGCAGACGGTCGATCAACTGACTGCGCTCAGGTTCGGAAAGATTGGCCTCTCCCTGTAACAGGCGCAGGCCGAGTGCCGCATCGCCGAGCCTGCCGCTGACACAGATTCGGTCCCCCGGCTGCGCGCCGTCGCGCCGCAGCGCGCTGCCGCGGGGCACAAAACCGTGGACCTGCAGGGTCAGCGTCAGCGGTCCACGGGTGGTGTCGCCACCCACTAGGCTCACCCCAGCACGACTCGCCAGCGCCGCAAAGCCGCGGCTGAACGCCTCCAGCCAGACCTCATTCACCTCAGGCAGGGCCAGCGCCAGGGTCACCCAGGCGGGCTCGGCCCCCATCGCCGCCAGATCACTCAGGTTGACTGCCAGTGCCTTGTGCCCAAGCGTCTCCGGTTCGACATCCGCCAGGAAGTGGACCCCGGCCACCAGGGTATCGATGCTGACTGCCAGCTCCATCCCCTCAGGCACATCCAACAACGCACAGTCATCACCGATACCGAGCGCCACATCATCACGGAGCGGGGTCAGATCGCTGAAGTAACGTCGTATCAGGTCGAATTCAGAGAGCGCCATGAGAATATAGGGTGAATGGGGCCATCCTGACCCTGCTGACCTTTGTCCTGAAAGCGGGCCGCTGGCGTCGTCCGGCCAACGACCCGAAGAGCAACTGAGCTCAGCCGCGTATCTCCGCAGCACGCACCGACTTCGCCACCCGGTCGAGCACGCCGTTGACAAAGCGGTGGCCCTTCTCGGCACCGAATACCTTGGCCAACTCCACCGCCTCGTTGATCACCACTCGGTAGGGCACCTCCAGGTGGTGTTTCAACTCATAGACGCCGAGCCGCAGCACCGCCCGCTCGACCGGATCGACGCTCTCGATGGCGCGATCCAGCGCCGGCTTGAGCAGCCCATCCAGCTCCTGCAGATTATTCGGCACGCCGTGTAGCAGGTCCTTGAAATAGGGCACCTCAAACTGGCTGAGATCCTGCTCGCCAAGGAACTGCTCGTAGATTGCTGCCAAATCCTGTCCGGCCATCTGCCACTGATAGATCGCCTGCACCGCATGACGGCGCGCCTGACTGCGTTTTTTGCTCATCAGATCTGGCGCAGCAGATTGACCATCTCAATCGCGGAGAGGGTCGCTTCCGCGCCCTTGTTACCCGCCTTGGTGCCGGCCCGCTCGATCGCCTGCTCGATGGTGTCGACAGTCAGCACGCCAAAGGCGATCGGCACGCCGTGCTTCAGGCTCACCTGGGACATGCCCTTAACGCACTCCCCTGCCACATAGTCGAAGTGCGGGGTGCCGCCGCGGATCACCGCGCCGAGAGCGATGATCGCGTCATATTCACCCTTCTGCGCCAGCTTCTCCAGCAGCACCGGCATCTCGAAGGCGCCTGGCAGGCGAACCAGGGTGATCTCCTCCTCCTTGGCGCCGTGGCGCTTGAGGGTATCGATCGCGCCGTCCACCAGGCTTTCGACCACAAAACTGTTAAACCGCGCCGCCACCACACAGAAGCGCGCGTTCTCCACCACCAGTGAACCTTCGATTGTATTGATAGCCATCTATTCTGGATCCTGATCAGTTAAATCTTCTGGGAAGTCGGATGCCAAGGGCTATTCGCACTCGACATACTCCACCACTTCCATATCGAAACCGGAGAGACCGTGAATACTCTTTGGCGCACTCAGCACCCGCATCCTGCGCACTCCCAGATCCGACAAGATCTGCGCACCGACGCCGTAGGTGCGTAGCTCTTTGCTGTTGTCGCTCTTCACGTAGCCCGTTTCTGCGCCGCCCTGCACCTGACGATCCATCATGCGCTGCACGATCTCACGCGGTGTATCGTGATTGCGCAGCACCACGATCACCCCTTCGCCCGCCTCGCTGACCTGCTTCATGGCGTTAGCCAGGGGCCAACCGCAGTCGCCCCCCTCGGCGGAGAAGAGATCACACAGGCTGTTCTGCATGTGCACCCGCACCAGCACCGGTCGATCCGGCGTGGGCTGGCCCTTGATCAACGCCAGGTGGATCTCATTGTCGACCACATCCTGGTAGGCGGCGAGGCGGAACTCACCATGCTCAGTGGGCAGGTGGCACTCGCTGACCCGCTCCACGGTATGCTCGTTGCGCACCCGGTAGTGGATCAGATCAGCGATGGTGCCGATCTTCAGGCCATGTTCGGTGGCGAACCGTTCCAGATCGGGACGGCGCGCCATGGTACCGTCCTCATTGAGGATCTCGACGATCACCGAAGCGGGCGAGAAGCCGGCCAGCCGCGCCAGATCGCATCCTGCCTCGGTGTGACCGGCACGCACCAGCACACCGCCGGGTTGGGCCATCAGCGGAAAGATATGGCCGGGCTGGACCAGATCGCGCGGCTCAGCACCAGGAGCCACCGCCGCCAGCACCGTGGTGGCCCGATCGGCCGCCGAGATGCCGGTGGTCACGCCCTCCGCCGCCTCGATCGAGAGCGTGAAGTTGGTGGCCGAGAGCTCATCATCGGTCGGCACCATCAGGGGCAGGCGCAGCTGACTGCAGCGCTCTTTGGTGAGGGTCAGGCAGATCAGGCCGCGGCCGTAGCGGGCCATGAAGTTGATCGCCTCGGGGGTGACGCTCTCCGCGGCCATTACCAGGTCGCCTTCGTTCTCCCGGTCCTCGTCATCCATGATGATGACCATCTTGCCCAAGCGCAGATCTTCGATAATTTCTTCTGTGGTATTGAGAGGCATTGATCTTTTATCGTGTCGTTCAAAGCGAACCGGCGATTCTATCAGAGCAGCCCCACCTAAGGAACGCCTGTATCCCTCATCGAAATGCCAGTCTGACTGGGGCGACCGGCACCACTGGAACTGCCGGAGAGACGCAGGAAATGGTATCAGCCAGGGTTCAGCAGTATGATTGCCCGCACAACGGATCCTGGGCCACTGGGGAGAGAGACCTGATCAGCACTTCAGCGCATTCTAGCGACAACTTGCCCGGTTTTTGCTATAGACTCCTGCCTGGACATGAAAATACCGTGGATCTGCTCTGGAGGGGCCCTCAGCCAAGATAAAGGCAGCGGCCTCTAGCTCAGAGTCAGGGATCAACACTAACCCCCCGCGCGCGCAAGAGCATGGTTCGGGTTGGTATTATTCAGAATCAACACCAGGCGCCGGAAACAGCGCGATAATTTATTTTTCAGACAGTTAAACGATGAAAGACGCGATATTTGAGATAAGCAATCAAATCCGATCGGCCTGGAGATACCGCTGGTACGCCATGGTGGTTGCCTGGACCATTGCCGTGGGTGGCTGGTCCTGGGTATTTGCAATGAACGACCAGTACGAATCGAGCGCCAAGGTCTTTGTCGATACCGAAAATCTGCTACGCCCCCTATTGAAGGGCATCGCGGTGCAGACCGACCTAAATCAGCGCCTCAACCTGATGACCCGCACCCTGCTGAGCCGCAAGAATCTAGAAAAAGTGCTGCGCGAGAGCGACCTGGACCACTCGGTAAAAAACCTGGAAGAGCGCGAGATTCTGATCAAGCAGCTGCAGGAGAAGATCGCCATCGGCCATGAGCGCCGCCAGGACTTCTACACCATCGCCTACACCTATAAAGACCCCTATGTGGCCAAAAAAGTGGTGGAGACTCTGCTCAACATCTTTGTTGAGTCCGCCCTCGGCGATACCCGTATCGAGTCGGATAGCGCACAGCGCTTCCTGGAAAAACAGATCCAAGAGTATGAAAAGCGCCTGGTGGAAGCGGAGAGCCGACTTACCGAATTCAAGCGCCGCAATCTAGACACCCTGCCCTCACAGAGCGGCGACGCTTTCAACCGTCTGCAGCGCACCCAGGCGCAGCTTGAGGATCTGCAACTCGAGCTGAAAGAGGCCACCATCAAACGTAACGAATTGAAACGGCAGTATCAGGCCGCTGAAAAAGAGGCCGAGGCCAAGCAGGCGGCAGGCGGGGTGATACTCGGCTCCCCCAATGCGCAACGCATCCAGCGAATGGAGTCCAAGCTCGATGAACTGCTGCTGAAGTATACGGAAGCGCATCCCAACGTGCGCGAACTGCGGGACACCATCAAGCAGCTGAAAGTGGCCGAGGATGTGGTCATCTCCTCAGGCGATGGGAGCAGCACGTTGGCGGCAGATACCGCGGTGGAGCAGCTGAAACTGGCCTATCGCCAGGCCGAAGTGGAGCTGACATCGACCCGCGTACGTGTCAAAGAGTACGAAAAGCGCATCAAGGCGCTGAAAGAGAAACTCGCTTTCCTGCCCAAGGTTGAGGCTGAACTGAAAAGGCTCGACCGCGACTACCACATCAACAAGAAAAACTACGAGGAGCTGGTGCAGCGTCTGGAGTCTGCTCGCATGTCGGTACAGGCCGATGTTGCCGGCGACAGCGTCAAATTCCGTATCGTGGAGCCCCCCAAGGTGCCGCTGGTTCCGGTCGGCCCCAAACGCATCGCCTTCAGCATAGGCATCCTGGTGCTAGCTCTTGGGCTAGGCGGTGGTCTGGCCTTCATCATGGGTCAGCTGCGCCCAGTCTACTACGATGTGATGGGGCTGCGCCGTGGCACCGAGGTACCAGTACTGGGCCAGGTCACTCGAGTCTGGACGCGAAAACTGGCGGTCAAGCGCAAGCTCGAGGTAAGCGGCTTCTTCACCGCCACCACGATGCTATTTCTGCTCTTCGTATCGTTGCTGGTGATCTATCAGATGGGTTACCGTGATGAACTTGTCGGCCTGATCAAAGGGGTGGTCTCAGCTTGATCGCCCCACCCTGGTGCAGAATCGCGCCAGGGTGGGCCTCAGCTCAATCTGAACCACGCCATACCAGCACTGCCCCGGCTCCTACCCAATCACCTGACAACTCTCTCGTCACACCACCCGCCCCTTCTGTCATTCACAGCAAACGGCCTCTCTCTTCCCAAAACGCTCCAAGTTGAAGCCAAATAGGGCCAGACTGTCGAGACCATTACGCCCGCTCAACTCCGTGCAGGACACAACGGCAAGCTTGGGAGAGGCTGAATACAGCATTTGCAGTATTGCTTTGTTTCTTGACGCGTCATCTATGTTGCTATATTTTCCTGCGGCTCTGCTTCAGGTGTCCCAAGGGTATCCACCCCCAAGGGATGAAACGGGAAGCCGGTACGTACTGGTGAAAATCAGAACAATTCCGGCGCTGCCCCCGCAACGGTAGGCGAGTTGCGGCGGATCATACAGCCACTGCGTTTCGACGTGGGAAGGCGATCCGCCAGGTCTGCAAGACCACTCGCAAGCCCGGAGACCGGCCTGGAGCCCAAGGAACCTCTAAACGGACCATGGACCGCAAGGCTGCCGTCCAGATTCATTCAGAGGCTCCCCAAGGTTGGCATTGCGGAGGGCGATGCGGCGACTAACGAGCCATTATAGCTGCGCGCGTTTCGCGCCATGCCTCTGCTCGCGTCAGATTCTCCTCCTCCGCTTATGTCTGTGCATCACCGATTCGCGCGCGGGTGAGCGCGCCGGAGGGAATTAAAAATGAAGAGACACTATCTGTCTGCAGCGGCACTGCTGCTGAGCTCCCACTCTGCTTTTACCGTCGAGCTCGATCCCGTCATCGTCACCGCAAGCCGCACCGCGCAGACGGTAGACGAAAGCCTCGCCTCGGTAACCGTCATCACGCGCCATGATATCGAGCGCCAGCAGGCGCAATCCATCCAGGACCTGTTGCGCGGCGTACCGGGCGTTAGCATCAGCAACAACGGCGGCCCCGGTAAAGCCACCTCGATACACCTCCGCGGCACCGAATCCGACCACGTGCTGGTGCTCATCGACGGTGTCAAAATGGGTTCTGCGACCCTCGGCACCACCGCCTTTGAGCAGATTCCCATCGAGCAGATCGAACGCATCGAGATCGTACGCGGTCCACGCTCCAGCCTCTACGGCTCCGAGGCCATCGGCGGTGTGATCCAGATCTTCACCCGCAAAGGCGGCGGCGCGCTCACGCCATTTTTCAGCATCGGTGGCGGCAGCTACAGCACCTATACCGCCTCGGCAGGGATTTCAGGGGGCGGCGAACGCGGTTGGTTCAACCTCAACGCAAGTGGCATCGACACCGAGGGCTTCAACGCCTGCACCGGCAAACCGTTCCCGGACGGTGCCGGGTGTTTTACCACCGAGCCCGACAAGGACGGTCACCAGAACCTGTCCAGTTCCCTGCGCGCGGGCTACCGGTTTGAAAACGACATTGAGGTTGATGCCCACGCGCTGCGTGCCAGCAGCAACACCGAATTCGATGGGGACTTTGTCAATGAATCAGAATCTATCCAGCAGGTCATCGGCGGGACGATCCGTTTCTCGCCGATAGAGATCTGGCAGCTCACGCTGGCAGCGGGCCGCAGCCGGGATGAGTCCGACAACTTCAAGGACGGCACCTTTGTGACCCGCTTCGATACCGAGCGCGATACTGCTTCCTTGCAGAACGATCTCTACATCGCGGATGATCATCTGCTCACCCTGGGTATCGACTACCAGAGCGACAAGGTCGATAGCAACACCGCCTATGTGGTCAGCTCCCGCGACAACAAGGGGCTGTTCACCCAGTACCAGGGCACATTTTCCGCCCACGACCTGCAACTCTCCCTGCGCCGTGACGACAACGAGCAGTTTGGCCAGCGCACGACTGGCGGGGCAGCCTGGGGTTACGCATTGGCTAACAGCCTGCGGTTCACCGCCTCTTACGGCACTGCTTTTAAGGCGCCGACCTTCAATGAGCTCTACTTTCCCGGCTTCGGTAATGCCGACCTGCGGCCCGAAGAGTCGCGCAGTTTCGAGCTTGGCCTGAGTGGCTCGGTCAGCTGGGGGCACTGGTCGCTCAACGCCTATGAAACCCGCATCGACGATCTAATCGCCTTCGACCCAACCACCTTCGTCCCCGCCAACATCGACCAGGCACGCATCCGCGGCCTTGAAGCGATCGTCAGCACCCAGATCGGGGGCTGGAACCTCGACACCAATCTCACCCTGCTCGAGCCAGAGAACCGCTCAAGCGGCACCAACAACGGCAAGCTGCTGCCGCGGCGTGCCAAACAATCCCTGCGCTTCGATGCGGATCGCCAGTTTGGTAACTACGCGCTCGGCGCAACGCTGCTGGCAGAAGGCAAACGCTATGATGACCTGGCCAACAGCCGTAAACTCGGCGGCTATGCCACAGTCGATTTGCGCGCCGAATACAACCTCGCCCGAGAGTGGCGGCTACAGGCGCGCCTCGAGAACCTGCTCGACAAAGAGTACGAGACCGCTGCTTTCTACAAACAGCCTGGGCGCAGTTTCTACCTGACCTTGCGTTACCAACCCTGATCCATCGCAGAGGAGAAAACCGTGCTTAGCCCCTCCACACGCCATCAGCGACTGCCCTGCCCCGTCCTGACCGCTTTGATGACTGCGGGAGCGAAGCCGTGAGCAGCGATCAGCCGGAGCAGCGCCACCGCGGCCGCATGCAGCGCAAGAAGGCGGCGGTGGATGCCGCCATCACCCGCGCGGACCGGGACCAGGGCCTGTTGCTAGTGCTTACCGGTAACGGCAAGGGCAAGTCCAGTTCGGCCTTCGGCATGCTGGCCCGCGCCCTGGGGCATGGCATGAAAGTCGGTGTGGCGCAGTTCATCAAGGGTCGCTCGGACACTGGAGAAGAAGCCTTCTTCCAGCGCCAACCCGGCGTGGTCTGGCATCTGCTCGGTGAAGGCTTCACCTGGGAGACGCAGAACCTCACCCGCGACATCAAGACCGCGCAACGCGGCTGGGCCGTGGTACGGGAGATGTTGCGCGATCCATCTCTGGGCCTGATCGTACTCGATGAGCTCACTTATCCCCTCAAGTATGGCTGGCTGGAGATCGATACCGTGCTGGCCGACCTCAAAGCCCGCCCACCGATGCAGCACGTGGTCATTACCGGCCGCGGCGCGCCTCAGGCGCTGTGTGACGCAGCCGACACCGTGACCGAACTGCGCGACATCAAACACGCCTTCCGTGCCGGCGTGCGGGCGCAAAAGGGGATCGATCTGTGAGTTCGCTCCCGCTATCCATGGCTCCCACAAAATTAGTGCCTCTCTGCGCTTCACTGCCAGGCAGACCGAAGCGCAGTAGCCGCGACTGGACGCGGCATTGGCCAGGCTGACAGTGGTTGATCTCGCCGAGGCCAGCAGATGAGCGCCCGCACGCTGATGATCCAGGGCACCACCTCCGATGCCGGCAAGAGCCTGCTGGTAACGGCCCTGTGCCGCTGGCTGCTCCGGCAGGGTGTGCGCGTCGCACCCTTCAAGCCGCAGAACATGGCACTGAACAGTGCCGTGACAGCAGATGGTGGCGAGATCGGCCGCGCCCAGGCAGCGCAGGCACTGGCCTGCGGCCTGCAACCACACACCGACATGAATCCGGTGCTGCTCAAGCCCAATACCGATGTCGGGGCCCAGGTCATCATTCATGGCCATGCGGTCGACACCATGGATGCCCGCGCCTACCACGACTACAAACGCACCGCCCGCGCCGCGGTGCTCGAATCGCACAACCGCCTCAGCGATGCCTTTGACACAATCATCGTCGAAGGCGCTGGCTCACCGGCGGAGATCAATCTGCGGGCAAACGACATCGCCAACATGGGTTTTGCCGAGGCGGTGGACTGCCCAGTGATTCTGGTCGCCGATATCGACCGCGGCGGCGTGTTCGCCCATCTGGTCGGCACCCTCGCCCTGTTGAATGAAAGCGAACAGGCGCGGGTCAAGGGCTTTGTCATCAACCGCTTTCGTGGCGACATTCGGCTGCTGCAATCCGGACTGGAGTGGCTCGAACACCACACCGGCAAACCAGTGATCGGTGTGCTGCCCTGGTTACATGGCCTGCACCTGGAGGCAGAGGATGCGCTGCCGCGTGAACCCAGCCCAGCCTCGCAATCAGACACACCGTGCATCCGCATCATCGTCCCTGCCCTACCACGTATCAGCAACCATACCGATTTCGATCCACTACGCCTGCATCCGCAGGTGGATCTGCAATTTGTCGCGCCAAACGCAGCCATTCCCGCCGCCGATCTGATCATCCTGCCGGGCTCCAAGAGCGTGTGCCAGGATCTCGCCTGGTTGCGCGAGCAAGGCTGGGAAGCGGCAATCCAGCGTCATCTGCGTTATGGCGGCAGACTGATCGGTATCTGCGGCGGCTTTCAGATGTTGGGCAGAGCGATACACGACCCAGCAGGTCTCGAAGGTGATCCAGGCAGCAGCGACGGCTTGGGCTTACTCAATCTGGAGACAACACTGGAGCCGGAAAAACAGCTACGCAATGTGCGCGGCAGACTCGCCATCAACGACGCGCAGGGATGCACAAGTGTCACGGGGGGCAGGATGCCGGGAGCGACTGAGGCAGAGATAAGCGGCTACGAGATCCATGCCGGCGTCACCCGCGGCCCGGCTCTTGACCGACCGGCGCTGCAGCTCAGCCAGGGTCCGGATGGGGCGATCAGCGACGATGGGCTGATCCTCGGCAGCTACCTGCACGGCCTGTTCGAATCGCCCTCCGCCTGTACCGCGCTGCTCGGTTGGGCCGGACTGAGCGATGCACAACCAGAGGATTACCTGGCACTGCGTGAGGCAGCCATTGAGCGGCTGGCCGATGCGGTGGAACAACACTTGGATACCGCCCGGCTACTGTCATTGCTTGAACTGAAGGCGGTATCGACATGATGAACGCCAAGACCCTGATCCTCGGTGGCGTCCGCTCCGGCAAGAGCCGGCTGGCCGAACGCCTCGCACGTGATAGTCAACAGCCAGTCAGCTACATCGCAACCGCAACGGCGCAGGACGAGGAGATGCGCGCACGCATTGCCGCACATCGCCGTCACCGGCCAGCGCATTGGCAGCTGATCGAGGAACCGATCCAACTCGCCACTGTGCTGAACACACACGCGCTTGCTGGACACTGCCTGCTAGTTGACTGCCTGACACTCTGGCTCACCAACCTGCTGATGGCAGAGGACTCAAGCCTGTTCGAGCGTGAGCGTGCGGCTCTGCTGGCGGTGCTGCCGACGCTGCAGGGCCAGATCATTCTGGTCAGCAATGAAACCAATATGGGCGTGATGCCGCTGGGTGAACTCAGCCGCCGCTACTGCGATGAAGCCGGCCGGCTGCATCAGGAACTCGCACAGGCCTGCGACCAAGTGATCCTAACGGTCGCTGGCCTGCCTCACATATTAAAGGGAGGTCCACTTTGAACACGACCACCGAATGGTTGCAGGCACCAGCCGCCACCCCGGACGACACAGCCCGGCAGGCAGCCGAGGCACGTCAGGCAGTTCTCACCAAGCCCCCTGGCGCCCTGGGGCTACTCGAGCAGACCGCGATCCGCCTGGCAGCGCTGCAAGGCAGCAAGCGACCCAGTGTGGAGCAGCTCTATATCGCCGTGTTTGCCGCCGATCACGGCGTAGTGGCTGAAGGCATCTCTGCCTTTCCACAGGCAGTCACCACCGAGATGGTGAAAAACTTCGCCCGCGGTGGCGCTGCGATCAGCGTGTTGGCCCGCGAACTTGGCGCAGAGCTGGAGGTGATCAATCTGGGTACGGTCAACGACCCCGGCCCTCTGGAAGGCGTGCTAAACCTGCCGCTTGCTCCCGGCACCGCCAACCTCTGTCGAGAGCCGGCCATGGACGAGCAGCAGCTTGCACGCGCCATGCATGGGGGGCGACAGGCGGCCGAACGCGCCAAGCTCGCTGGCGCCCAGCTCTTCATCGGCGGCGAGATGGGCATCGGCAACACCACCGCCGCGGCGGCGCTGGCCTGCGCCCTGCTCGATGCCCCACCTGAACAACTCGCAGGCCCAGGCACCGGCCTGAATGCGCAGGGAGTGGCGCACAAGAGCGCGGTGATCCACCAGGCGCTGGAACGGCACAGCCAGCACCTTGGTACACCATTGGAGGCGTTGCGTCGGCTTGGTGGCTTCGAGATCGCTGCCCTGACCGGCAGCTATATGGCGTGCGCACAGATGGGCCTGCCGGTGCTGGTGGATGGCTTCATCAGCTCGGTGGCGACACTCACAGCTGCACGGCTCTGCCCTGGTGCCGAAGACTGGTTTCTTTTCTCCCACGCCTCAGCAGAACCAGGCCATCGAACCGTGCTCGATGCACTCGATGCTCGCCCCTTGCTGGATCTCGGCATGCGCCTGGGCGAGGGCAGCGGCGCAGCCGTCGCAGTGCCGCTGATCCGGCTCGCCTGCACGCTGCACAACGAGATGGCCACATTCGCCGAGGCAGCGGTCTCGGAAAAACTCTGATCTGA
>NZ_AFOC01000025.1:0-38663 GCF_000224455.1 endosymbiont of Riftia pachyptila (vent Ph05) | reverse complement strand
CACGAGGCGATATTCGGTGACATATTCCGGGTTGAATTCAATCTGAATCTTCACATCCTTGGCCACCGTCTGCAGGGTGGCACCCAGCTCTCTCACCAACACCTTGCGCGCCTCCATCAGGCTGTCGATGTAGGCGTAGTTACCATCGCCCTGATCGGCGAGTTGTTCCATCAGATGGTCGTTGTAGTTGCCACCGCCAAAGCCGAGGGTGGTGAGGGCGATGCCTGCCTGGCGCTGCTGCTTGATCAGGTCGATCAACGCCTGATGGTTGACCGTGCCGACGTTGAAGTCACCGTCGGTGGCCAGGATGACCCGGTTGATGCCGCCCTCAATAAACGCCTCACGGGCCTTCGCGTAGGCGAGCCGGATCCCCGCACCACCGTTGGTTGAGCCGCCCGCACTGAGTTGCTGTAGGGCCTGTTCGATGGTCGCCCTCTTGTTGCCTGGGGTAGGCTCTAACACCACCCCAGAGGCCCCGGCATAAACCACCAGACTGACCCGGTCATCCGCATCCAGACTGCGACTGAGCAGACGCAGCGAGCGCTTCAGCAGCGGCAGTTTGTCGGGCGAGTGCATGGAACCAGAGACATCCACCAGAAACACCAGATTGGCGGGGGGCATTTCGGACTGCCTGGGCTGCCAAGCTTTGATGCCGATACGCAGAAGCTTTGTCTCCGGGTTCCAGGGGTTGGCAACAACCTCGGTGGTAATACCAAACGGGGTGTCACGCTGTTCCGCTGCCATATCCTCATAATTGAAGTAGTTGATCATCTCCTCCACCCGCACCGCGTCCATCGGTGGCAGGCGCCCCTCGTTGAGGATACGCCGCAAATTGGCATAGGAGGCGCTGTCCACGTCGATGCTGAAGGTAGAGACCGGGAACTCCGCCGCCCGTTTCAGGGGGTTGTCTTTGAAGTGGGCATAGTTTTCCCGATCAAGCGGTTCCGAGGGCGGACGAACGCTGGCATTGATGCCTGCGACCGGCTGGGCCATCAGCTTCATCTCATAGCGCCTCTTTGCCGGATCGGGCAGAAGCTGCTGAGGTTGATCCGCCATCACTTCCTCCATCTCGACCAGCGAGGGATGAACGGCAGTACTTTGGGGGCGTGAGGCCCGTTCTGAATTATGGATAGTGCAGGCCGCCAGCAATGAGAGGCTGAACACGGCAACGATGGGTTTGAGTTTCATGGCTTTCTCCTTACCTGTTTTGATTAGATCCATCCGTTAATACGGATCAGCTGGGGAGATGGGGTTAAATCGACCTCATTGATCCCTCAGCACTATCTCATAGGTGAAAAACAGCCAGAGGAACCCTGAAATCCCGGCAAGAAAAGAGGCAAAAATCATCCCGGTTTTGGCCATCAAAAAATCCTAAGCATGGAGGGTAAAGCAGTGAGCGCCGCAATCGCACACAGCATGAGCAGTACACCACTGGTGGTCTGGCGATGAATAAATGCATCGAGGGGTGTTAACACAGGGTCAAAGGCCTTTTCCCATGGAGCGACATACTCTTTTTCGATCAGTTTTTTCATCAAAAAACATCAGATGTGGATAACACTGGAAGTCCATCAGACTTGGTTTTGCACCTCAACGTGATCAGCAAATCCGGCACCTGCTTCCGTGTAGATGTTAAACACAGCGGTTGCACCGGACTGGCGTAATTCCTCCTCATCATCCGGATACCTTGCCGTCGCGGCAATACGTCCGGGGAAAGAGATCTCCCGCAGCTGTTCCAGGGCATCCAGGTTGGCTGCCAGATTTGGCAGCGCCAGCATGACGAGTTCGATACTGTGGTCTTGCTCTATCTTGTCCCAGAAGTCCGCATCGCTCGGGTCACCATGCAGAACATTGCGTCCCACCGACTGGTGTCTTTTGGTCAACTCGGCATCAAAGTCGATGCCAACTACAGTCTCACCATGCAGTGCACGCATCTTGTCGTAAGCACCGCTGCCAACTCTGCCCATGCCAAAGATAGCGATGGTTGCACCGAGCGTATCCAACAGCATGTCATCCGGAAGCCTCTCTTTGCGTTGAAACCTCATCCAGAAACTTCTGAATTGACCGTAAATTTTGTTATCTATGCTGTTTAATGGCGCTGCTAAAACATAGGAGAGGGAGAGTGCGATAGCGATAACGACCAACCACTCGCTATCCAGCCAACCATTGGTTACGCCAATCGCGGCAACGATCAAGCCGAATTCACTGTAGTTGGTCAGGCTCAGTGTCGCTAACAAGGAAGTCCGTGCCCGCAGTTTGAAACGGGTCATCAGAGCAAAAAAGAGCGCTGATTTAGCGAAGACAAAGGGTACAAGCAAGCCACCGATAATCAACGCCTCCAGCGAGAGCTGGCCTGACATGCCGATAGCGAGGAAGAAGCCCAGCAGGAACAGGTCCTTGAAACCCAGCATCGACTTGGCCATTTCCTTTGACTTGGGGTGGGTAGAGATCAACACCCCCATGACGAGCGCCCCCAGATCGTCCTTCACTCCAACCAGCTCAAAGAGTTCGGCTCCGCCCAGGGCCAGAACCAGGCCGTACAGAATCAACAGTTCACCATGGCCGGTTTTTTGCAGCAGATGGTGTAACAGTGGTCGTAACGGAATAAGTAGAAACAGCAGTAGCGCCCAGAGTGAAGGGAACTTCCCTGCCGATGCTGCCAGAAAGATGACCGCAGCCAGGTCCTGCATAACCAGGATGCCGATAGCGATCCGTCCATGCAGGGACTTAATCTCCCCTTTCTCTTCCAGCGACTTGACCACAAAAACGGTGCTGGAGAAGCTCAATGCAAAGGCAAGCATCAGCGAAAGCTTGAGATCCAGGCCGGAGAAGAGTGGCGCACTCATCAAGGCCAGACTAAATATAACCGCGCCAAAGAGGGCAATGATGATTGAGATATGCAGCACCGTCACTAACCAGACCTGCGGCCTTATCAATACCTTCAGGTTCAGCTTCAGGCCAACGGTGAACAGCAGCAGAGTGATGCCCAGATCAGCAAGCTTTTCCAGCATCTCTCCGCTTGCGATACCCAGATAATTGAGCACGAAACCGGTTGCCAGGAAACCCACCAACGGCGGCAGACCAATCAGTCTTGCCAGGAAGCCTAGAAAAAAAGCCAGGGATATCCAGGCAACATCTCCCAGCGCGATAGCGACCCATTCAAAATCCATGGATTATCCCAGAAAGAACAGTTGGACAGGTTTATCCCAAGGGCACTTGCTGCAGAGCGCAGAGGGCGGTGTTGCTACAGCTAAACCGATCGCTTCAGCATCAGTTCCCGGATCAGGCCAATCGCGCGGGTCGGATTGAGTCTTTTGGGACAGACATCGACACAATTCATGATGGTGTGGCAGCGAAACAACTTGTAGGGGCCTTCGAGCCCATCGAGCCGATCGACCTCCGCTTGGTCGCGGCTGTCGGCAAGAAAGCGCCAGGACTGTAGCAGTGCTGCCGGGCCGAGGAATTTATCGGGATTCCACCAGAACGAGGGGCAGGCGGTGGAGCAGCAACCGCAGAGGATGCATTCGTAGAGCCCGTCGAGCCGCTCGCGCTCTGCAGGCGACTGCAGCACCTCCACTTCCGGTATCGGCTCGTTGCGGATCAGGTAGGGCTTGACCATGCGGTACTGCTTGTAGAAGGCCGCCATATCCACCACTAGGTCACGGATCACCGGCATGCCCGGGAAGGGGCGCACCTCCACTGGCTCCTTCAGCCCGGTCAGCGGGGTGATGCAAGCCAGACCGTTGCGGCCGTTGATGTTCATGCCGTCGGAACCGCACACCCCTTCGCCGCAGGAGTGGCGGAAGGTCAGAGACTCATCCTCTGCCTTGAGCCGCAGCAGTGCATCGCGCAGCATCATGCCCGGAGCGACCTCCTCCAGCTGGTACTCCTGCATGTAGGGGGCCTGATCCTGCTCCGGGTTGTAGCGGTAGATTCTGAATCGCATGCTCGAAAGCCCCTCTTCAGTAGACACGCGGCTTCGGCGGAAAGCTCTCCACCGATAGGGGTTTGGTTCGGACCGGCTTGAACTCAAGCTGGTCATCCTGCAGGAAGTAGAGGCTGTGCTTCAGCCAGTTGGTATCGTCCCGCTCCGGGTAGTCAACCCGGGAGTGGGCGCCGCGGCTCTCCTGGCGCGCCTCGGCCGCCATCATGGTGGCCATCGCGATATCCATCAGATTCTCCAGCTCCAGCGCCTCCACCCGGGCGGTGTTAAAAACCTTGCTGCTGTCGTGCAGTCGCACCTCGGCCATACGCCTGCGCAGCTGTTGCAGCGCCTCGATCCCTTCGTGCATCACCTGTTCGGTCCTGAACACACCGCAGTGGCTCTCCATCACCCGTTTGAGATCGCTGCTGAGCTGGTCGACACGCTCACCATCACCCGCCTGGTCCCAGCGTTGCAGCCGTGCCATCGCTGCTTCCAGACTGCTCTCGCTCATCGGGCGGTGGAAACGGTTCTGTTTCAGATAGTCGATGATGCGGTTGCCGGCGGCGCGGCCAAACACCAGGATATCGAGCAGCGAGTTGCCGCCCAGCCGGTTGGCGCCGTGAATCGAGACACAGGCGCACTCTCCCGCGGCATAGAGCCCGGGGATCGCCTCCTCCGGCCCCTCCCCTACCGGCACCACCACCTCGCCGAAGCGGTTGCTGGGGATGCCGCCCATCACATAGTGGGCGGTGGGAAACACCGGGATCGGTTCAGAGGCGGGGTCAATGTGCAGGAAGGTACGGCAGGTGTCGCGAATGCCCGGCAGCCGCTTCGCCACCACTGCCTCTCCCAGATGGTCGACTTTGAGCAGCACATGATCCTTGTCCGGCCCGCAGCCGCGTCCCTCGCGGATCTCAGTGGCGATGGAGCGGCTGACCACGTCACGACTCGCCAGGTCCCTGGCGCTGGGAGCATAGCGCTCCATGAAACGCTCACCCTCGGCGTTGATCAGATAACCGCCCTCGCCGCGCGCGCCCTCGGTGATCAACATTCCCTTGCCGGCAATGCCGGTGGGATGGAACTGGAAAAACTCCATATCCTGCAGCGGGATGCCGGCACGCAACGCCATCGCCATGCCGTCGCCGGTGTTGATGTGGGCGTTGGTGTTGGTGCGGAACAGCTGACCGCAGCCGCCAGTGGCGATCAAGGTGGTCTTGGCCTCGATCAGCAGCGGCTCGCCACTGGCGATGTCGAGCACCAGCGCACCGAGGATCACCCCCTCATCGTCGCGGATCAGATCGATGGCGAAGTACTCATCGAAAAAGTGGGTCTTGGCGCGAATATTCTGTTGGTAGAGGCTATGCAGGATGGCGTGGCCGGTACGATCAGCGGCGGCACAGGTGCGCGAGGCTTGAGCCCCACCGAAGTTCTGACTCTGGCCACCGAAGGCGCGCTGGTAAATGCGGCCGTTATCAAGCCGCGAAAAGGGCACGCCAAAGTGCTCCAGCTCATAGACGATATTGGAGGCGGCGCGGCACATATATTCGATGGCATCCTGGTCGCCCAAGTAGTCGCTGCCCTTCACCGTGTCGTACATGTGCCAGTGCCAGTTGTCCGCCGAGACATTGGCCAGGGCGGCATTGACTCCACCCTGGGCGGCAACGGTATGGGAGCGGGTCGGAAAGACCTTCGAGACCACCGCCACCCGCGCCTCGGCCTCCGCCAGCTGCAGCGCGGCGCGCAAGCCTGCGCCGCCAGCCCCCAGGATCAACGAATCAAAGTGTCGGCGCTGCAGTGACATGGCATCTCCTTAGGTTAAGCGGTGACCACAAGCAGTATGCGCTAATACCCAGAAGCCCCAGGCGATCAGCATCACCGCAACACCAGTGAGCATCGCCAGCCTAAGCAGGTAGGGGTGGACATAGTCAAGCACCACATCGCGGACCCCGACCCAGGCGTGCACCAGCAGCGCCAGCGCGAACAACAGGATCGAGCTATTGACCCAGGGACTGGCAAGAAACACATGCCACTCGGCATAGGATTGGGGCGGCATGACGATAAAGTAGAGAAGCAAAAGCGGTGTGTAGAGCCCCAGATAAACCGCACTAATCCGCTGAAACAGCCAGGCTTGCAGCCCCGGCATCTGACGACTCATAGTAATACCCCCAGCAACAGTGCAGCGAACAGCCCGCTAATCAGCACCAGCCGGGCCAGGCCCGCGCCTGCTGCCGCGCCACGCCGATCTCCATATCGATCAGCAGGAAGCGAATCCCCGCCAGCAGATGGTGCAGCAGGATCCACAAAAGCAAATAAAGCAGGAGTTGCGAGAACGGGTGGCGAAACAGTTCAAGCGCCTGGGCAAAGCCCTCCTCACCACTCGCCGAGAGACTCAGCAGTTTTACCAGCAAGGGAATGGAGAGAAACATCAGCACCCCGGTCAGCCGATGCAAGATCGACACCACGGCGGTGATCGGCATATGAATCTGCAGGAGATTGAGAAAAACCGGTCGTTTGTTGTTATCGACCATTCGCTCTGTTTTTTTGGATCTAGCCAAGGATTGGACCAAGTATAGTCAACAGACCAAAAATGGGTGGCAAACCCATAGCCTATCTCGCCCGCACTGAAGCCAACGCTGTCATGTTCAACAGCCCTCGCACGGTGATCGATGGGGTGACGATGTGGGCCGAGCCCGCCGCCCCGACCAACACCGGACCGATGGTGATGCCATCACCCAGCACCTTGAGCATGTTGAAGGCGATATTGGCAGCATCCTGATTCGGCATCACCAGCAGATTGGCCGCCCCTGCCAACCCGGAGTCAGGGAAACGCAGAGTGCGCAGGGTGGCATCCAGCGCCAGATCCGCATGCATCTCGCCATCGATCTCCAGCTCCGGCAGATTTGTGCGGACGATCTTCAACGCCTGCTGCATCTTGCGTGAGGAGCGCGAATCGTGACTGCCGAAGTTGGAGTGGGAGAGCAGTGCAGCCTTGGGTTCAACACCAAACCAACGCACCTCGTCGGCGCAGAGTCGCACGATCTCGGCAATATCCTCCGCCTCAGGTTCCTCCTGCACATAGCTATCTGTGATAAACAAGGTGGCGGAGTCGAGCACCAACACGCTCATGGAGGTGAGTTTTTTCACCCCATCGGCGGGGCCGATAATGTCCTGAATCTTCTCCAGATGGTGACGATAGCGCCCCACCAGACCGCAGATCAGCGCATCTGCATCTCCCTCCAGCAGCAACATCGCGGCAAGCACGCTGGAGTTGGTCCGCAACAGCTGGCGCGCCTCGGTGGGCGACAGCCCTTGCGCGCCATAATCTGGAACAGCCGCTTGCAGTAATCTGGGTAGCGGGGGTGATCTTGCGGGTCGACCAGCTGCAGATCCCGGCCGATCTCGAGCGCCAACCCCAGCTCACGAATACGCCGTTCCACCACCGCACGACGGCCGATCAGAATCGGCCGGGCGATGCCCTGCTCCACCACCTGGGGGATCAGCTGCAGCACTTTCGGCTCTTCGCCTTCGGCATAGACCACCCGCCTCGGCTCACTGCGGGCCGCATCGAACACCGGCTTCATGGTCATGCCAGTGCGGAACACCTGCTGCTGCAACCCCTCCCGATAGGCCTGCAGATCAGCGATCGGGCGCTGTGCCACACCGCTCTCCATCGCCGCCTCGGCCACCGCCGGGGCGATATGCTCTATCAGCCGTGGATCGAAGGGTTTAGGAATCAGGTAGTCCGGACCAAACTGCAGCTGCTGACCGCCATAGGCCGACTGCACCACATCCGAGGCCTGTACCTGGGCCAGTCCGGCGATCGCCCGCACACAGGCCAACTTCATCACGGTATTGATCTCGCTGGCACCGCAGTCGAGGGTGCCGCGAAACAGGAAGGGAAAGCAGAGGACATTGTTAACCTGATTCGGATAGTCGGAACGGCCGGTGGCAATCAGCGCATCGGGGCGCACCGCCCTGGCCTCATCGGGCATGATCTCCGGCACCGGATTGGCCAGCGCCAAGATGATCGGCCGCTCCGCCATCTGCTGCAAAAACTGCGGCTTCAGTACCCCACCGGCAGAAAGGCCGAGAAAGATATCGGCTCCCGGCATCACCTCTTTCAGGGTACGCGCGCCAGTGTCAATGGCGTAACGAGCCTTGTAGGGGTCCATCTCCTCCTGCCGTCCCTGATAAACCACCCCGGCGATGTCAGTCACCACGATGTTGGCCTTATTCATCCCCAGGCCCACCAGCAGATCGAGGCAGGCCAGCGCTGCCGCGCCGGCGCCTGAGGCCACCAACCGCACCTGCCCGATATCCTTGCCCACCAGCTGCAGGGCATTGAGGATCGCCGCGCTAACCACGATCGCGGTGCCATGCTGGTCGTCGTGGAAGACCGGGATCTTCATGCGCTGCTTCAACCCCTCCTCAATGATGAAGCAGTCAGGGGCCTTGATATCCTCCAGGTTGATGCCGCCGAAGGTCGGTTCCAGGCCGGCGACGATCTCGATGAAACGCGCGGGATCGGTCTCATCTACCTCAATATCAAACACATCGATATCAGCAAACTTCTTGAACAGCACCGCCTTGCCTTCCATCACTGGCTTCGAGGCGAGCCCGCCGATGGCGCCCAGCCCCAGCACTGCGGTGCCATTGGTGACCACCGCCACCAGATTGCCGCGGGCGGTGTAGTCGGCGGCCTTTGCAGGGTCGGCGGCGATCTCCCGGCAGGGCTCGGCTACCCCCGGCGAGTAGGCCAGCGAAAGGTCCAGCTGGTTGGCAAGTGGCTTGGTCGCCTTGATCTCGAGCTTTCCAGGGCGGGGGTAACAGTGGTAACGCAGCGCACTGTTGAGGCTGTCCTCTGACATGGGGTGGTCCTTGCTGTTTTCTGAAGCCGTTGGGGCATGGGGCGGATTGCGATTATCTGTCCCACAGGATAGCAGTCAGATCATAGAAAAAAGTGCAACTTTTCCCACCTCTATTGCGGGGAAATTGAGTACCCCAAGCCCCCATTTCCTCAGTAACGGATGGTTTATCTGGCGTCCACCTTCAGGTGTCATTGGGGCCTCAAAAAGATTGCAGCGCCACAGCCAATAGTGCGTTGAATCACCCAGAATTACCGCTGGCAACGCATCACTCTGGTTGTCACCTATTCAGATTAAAAAGGGAAAACACCATGTCAGACAAGGCCACCCTCACCCTTGACGGGGAGCAGTATGATCTGCCTCTGGTGATAGGTTCAGAAGATGAACCGGCCATCGATATCAGCAGCCTGCGCGCCCGCACCGGATACATCACCCTCGACCCAGGCTACGCCAACACCGGCAGTTGCCAGAGTTCGATCACCTATATCGATGGCGAGAAGGGCATTCTGCGCTACCGGGGCATCCCCATCGAGCAGTTTGCCAACGGCCCGAACTTTATTGAGGTGGTCTGGCTACTGATCTGCGGCCATCTGCCGACCACCGAGGAATACACTGACTTTGCCCGAGATCTTACCCTCCACGCCAACCTCGACGAGGGCATGAAGAGCCACTTCGATAGCTTCCCCCGCACGGCCCCGCCGATGGCGGTGCTCTCCTCCATGATCAACACCCTCTCCTGCTTCCACCCTGAGCTTCTGGAGCTAGAGGACACCGAGCAGTTCCGCATGGCGGCGGCTCGGTTGATCAGCAAGATCCGAACCATTGCCGCCTACGCCTATCGCCATTCAACCGGCCAGCCTTACATCTACCCCGATCCACACCAGCGCTATGTGCATAATTTTCTGCACATGATGTTTTCCCAGCCCTACGACCAGTATGTCTGCGACGATCTGGTGCGTGACGCACTCAATCTGATCCTGATCCTGCATGCCGATCACGAACAGAACTGCTCTACCTCAACAGTGCGTATGGTCGCCTCCAGCGGTGCCAACCTGTTCACCTCCTGCTCTGCCGGCGTCGGCGCACTCTGGGGCCCACTGCACGGCGGTGCCAACGTGGCGGTCATGAACATGCTGGAGGAGATCCACAAAGGCAACATGACCCCGGAGGCGTATGTAAATCTCGCCAAGGATAAGGAGAGCGGCGTGCGCCTGATGGGGTTTGGCCACCGGGTCTACAAGGATTTCGATCCACGCGCCAAGGTGCTCAGGGAGGTGGCGGAACGGTTGTTCTCCCAGCCAGGAAAGAAGGATCCACTGCTCGATATTGCTCGTAAACTCGAGGAGATAGCCCTGCAGGATCCCTACTTCATCGAGCGTAAACTCTATCCCAATGTAGACTTCTACAGCGGTATCATCCTGCGCACCATCGGCATCCCTACCAGCATGTTTACAGTAATATTTGCGATGGGGCGTCTGCCGGGCTGGATCGCCCACTGGTGGGAGCAACGGCGCGACGCCAACAGCCGCATCTCACGTCCACGGCAGATCTATACCGGGAATGGCCTGACCGACTATGTGGAGATGCCCAGTCGCAAAATCTGACCTATCAGATTAGGAGCGCCGCAAACGGCGCTCTTAGTCGCTTCATGATGTTGCCCTAGGAAGCAGATAGCGCCCCCACGGGAGTGCTAAGCGGACCTTTGATGGAGGCAACAAACTCTTTCAGCGCCTTGAAGGTCTCCTCCGGCAAATCTTCAAGGTTATCCAGCGCAATGCCGGGGCAGGATTCAGCTGCCCAAAGTCAACAAAAGCTATGCAACACGCCGAACCTATCTAAGATTGCCATCGTTTACATGAGAACAGATAGGCTCTCACTGACTTATAACGCATGCCTCTATGCTATGCTCGGAAGACCACAGAGCCTGTTGTACGGATAAATGGCACTACTGTTCTTCTATCTCTTTCTGGCCCTCTTCGTCTCCTTCCTATGCTCCATTCTTGAAGCGGTTCTGCTTTCAATCACACCCAGCTACATCGGTTCACTGGACGACAGTACTCCGCATAAAAAACCTCTGCTGAGGCTTAAAAGCAATATCGATAACGCCATCTCATCCATCCTGACCCTCAACACCATCGCCCACACCATGGGGGCTGCCGGTGTCGGTGCCGAAGCAGCCCAAATCTTCGGTATCCAGTGGCAAAGCCTGATCGCTGTTATCCTCACACTGCTGATCCTCTACCTCTCCGAGATCATCCCAAAAACCATCGGTGCAACCTATTGGAGAGAACTGGCGAAGCCCACCACCTATATCATCGCGTTTCTCATCAAGGCGATGGCCCCGCTGTTGTGGTTGTCGGGCCAGATTACCCAGCGTATTCAGAAACCAGAGAGTAACGGCCTGACCCGGGAAGAGATCTCAGCGATGGCTGAGATCGGTGAGCAGAGCGGGATTCTGGAAGAACATGAGAGTCAGCTGATCGAGAACCTACTCTCTCTCAAGCAAGTTGCGGTTAAGGATATCCTGACACCCCGCAGCGTGGTATTCCGCCTCGACGCCGACCGCAACATCGAATCCGCACTGGAAAAGCCCGAGGTCTTCATCTATTCCCGAATCCCCGTTTACGAGAAAGATCCGGACTCAATCATCGGCATGGTCTTCGCACGAGATATCCTGAAGGCCACCTCTCTCGAAGATCAGACTCATGCCCCCTTGCGCAGCCTGATGACAGCGCTACACCAGGTGCCGAGGGAGATGCCCGTTTACTATCTGCTCGACCTGTTCATCAAGCGCCGGGAGCACCTCTTTCTGGTGCATGACGAATATCGTCAGTTTTCCGGCATCGTCACCCTCGAAGACACCATTGAAACGCTACTTGGGCGGGAGATCATGGATGAAGTGGATCAGGTAGCGGATATGCAGCAGCTCGCATTGGAAAAAGCTGCCCGCTGGAAACAGCAACAGTCCGGTCGCTAGGGCCTGTTAACCCATAAAGGGAAGGGGTAACGGCTGACTTTTCTGGCAAAACAGGCTAGTCGTACTGACGGATCGTCCATTCGCACCCTATCTGGGTTTCACCAGCATCACCACCCACCATTGTTCCGGTCAGGGTGAGAAACATGCCTGCCCTGCCATAAGCATTTCCAAGCTCCCGGGACAAGACAAACTCAGGCTCATCCCGTTTTTTGTATTTAACGGATATGACCAGGTTGCTGTCATCACTATTATCTGACGTATCCTCTTGCTGTTGCTCGGGCTGTTTGATTTCGTGAGACGACTCAGCTGCTGCCGGTTTCTCAAAAGAACTGATAAACCGGGCGCAATCCTCGATAAACCCAGACGGGAATTCAACACCCTTGTTGCCAGTCTGGCCGTCATGCGTAGGACGTTTATAAATGCAGGTCTTGTCTTGATCACAGCTGAGCCCTTTGATCTGTTCGCTATAATCGAACGCCCAAGAGGACGAAGAGAGGATTAGGGACAAGGATGCGATAAATGTGGTTGGTCTCATCTTCAGCCTTCCTGCTGGGATATCTCTGCTAGAGGCGTTCCCTCAGCCTGATCCGCCATTTTAGGTACAATTGGCCGCAAAGCTAAGAGCTGGATCAGCAATATTCCGTGTCAATCATCCCATTTTAACCCGCCCTGCAACTTGCAGGTCCACGCGCCCAGCCAGTCCGCTCAGGTGACTTTGAGCTGTAGCAGCTCTTCACCATCCTCATCGGAAAGATGCACCGCGCAGGCGATACAGGGATCGAAGCTATGGATGGTGCGCAGGATCTCCACCGGCTGTTTGGCATCGGCTAGTTGATGGTTATCCTGTAGCGCCGCCTCATAGGCACCAGCCTGATCTTGCGCATCCCGCGGTCCGGCATTCCAGGTGCTGGGAACCACCGCCTGGTAGTTGCTGATCTTGCCATTTTCGATCACCACCCAGTGGCCGAGGGCACCACGCGGCGCCTCCATGAAACCAACCCCCTTACACTGGTTTGGCCAGGTGGAGGGATCCCACAGAGCCTCGTTAAAAGTTTTGGTATCACCAGCCTTGATGTTGGCGATCAGCTGGTCGTACCAGCCCTGCATGGCATCGGCCAGTATCTTGGTCTCCAGGGTCCGGGCAGCGGTGCGACCAAGGGTGGAGAAGAGCGCACGCACCGGCAGGTCCAGGGTTTTCAGGGTCATATTGACCAACTCTTGAGTCTGCTCGTGGCCCTTGGCATAGAGCATAAGCACCCGCGCCAGCGGCCCCACCTCCATCGGTTTGCCCTTCCAGCGCGGCGATTTCATCCAGGAGTAGGCCTGCTCCACATCGAGTTGTTTGTAGGGCGGCTTGGGGCCTGTGTAGTTGAGATTAGTCTCGCCGTCGTAAGGGTGCTTGGGCTGCTCCTTGCCATCGCTGTAGTCGTACCAGGAGTGGGCCACAAACTCCTGGATCTCATCTGAGTTGTTCATGTCGAGCGGATGCACGGTGGAGATATCCCGATCGAGGATCACCCCAGCGGGGAAGAAGTAGCTGTCGGGATCGTCCATGCTGGTGCCCGGCAGATCACCGTAGCAGAGAAAGTTGCCGAGGCCCTCACCACGCTCGCCCCACTCCTTGTAGAAGCCGGCGATAGCCAGAGTGTCGGGCAGATAGACCTGATCGACGAAGCTGCGCATCTTGTCGATCACATTCTGCACCTGGGCCAACTTCTTCATGTTGATGGCTGAATCGGAGTTGAGATCGATGGGTGAAGCGGTGCCACCGACCAGGAAGTTGGGGTGCGGATTCTTGCCACCGAAGATGGTGTGCAGTTGCACCACGTCACGCTGCCAGGAGAGCGCCTCCAGATAGTGAGCCACCGCCATCAGATTGGCCTCCGGCGGCAGCTTGTAGGCGGAGTGGCCCCAGTAGGCCTTGGCGAAGATGCCGAGCTGGCCGGCTTCGACAAACCCCTTCAGCTTCTTCCGCATATCTGCGAAGTAGCCGGGGGATGCCTTCGGCCAGTTGCTCAACGACTGCGCCAGCTCCGAGGTCTTCGCCGGGTCAGCGGAGAGCGCGGAAACCACGTCCACCCAGTCGAGCGCATGTAGGTGGTAGAAGTGCATCACATGATCGTGGATGTATTGGGCACCGATCATCAAATTGCGGATCAACTGGGCGTTGGGCGGGATCGGGTAGTTCAGTGCATTCTCCACCGCGCGTACCGAGGCGATGCCATGCACCAGGGTGCAAACGCCGCAGATGCGCTGTGCATAGGCCCAGGCGTCGCGCGGATCACGCCCACGCAGGATCAACTCGATGCCGCGCACCATGGTGCCGGAGGAGTAGGCGCTGGCGATCTGATCGCCCTCCATCTGCGCCTCGATACGCAGGTGACCCTCGATGCGGGTTATGGGATCAACGACGATTCTTTCAGCCATTTTTTTCATCTCCTGCTGGTGCGGTTTCCACACACAGTTCAGACTGTCGCCTGACCTACTTATCCTCGACCAGGTGATCCGCCAGCATCTCAGTCAGACCGACCACCGGCAGCTCCATGTTGTACTCCTCGATACCATCTTCCAGCATCAGGCGGCAGTTGGCGCAGGCGGTAACCAGCCGATCCACCTGCAGCTCATCGAGCTGGCTCTTCTTTCTCTGAAACACTTTGAGACGCAAGGCATCCGCCCGCTCATTGGCGCTGACACCGCCGCCACCGCCACAACACCAGTTCATCTCTCGGTTATCATGCATCTCGACGAAGTTGGCGGCGACCTGATTGAGCAGGTTGCGCGGCTGCTCCAGCACCCCCCCTTTTCGCACGATCTGACAAGGATCGTGGAAGGTCATACGCGCTGACTCCATCCCTTCAGTCTTCAGCCGACCACTGGCACGCAATTCATCCAACAGTTCAAGGATATGCACCACCTTGAAGGGATAGGAGCGGCCGATCAGATTGGGTCCCTCCCAGCGGATCGCGGTGTAGGCGTGGCCGCACTCGGGGCTGATCACATATTTCACTTTGAGCTTCTCAGCACCGGCTACGACCCGGGAGACCAGTTCCCGGGCGATGTCGCTGGAACCGATCTGGATACCAGAGTTGGTCGCCTCGAAGGCCTCGGAGCAGAGGGTCCAGCTCAGATCCACCTGCTTGAAGATCTTCGCCAGTGCCTCGATATACTCAGGGAAGTTCATGATCTCCATGGAAGAGAGCAGCGCCATGTAATCAGCCCCCTCCACATCCACCGGGATGCTCAGACCGGTATCGGCTTCGATATGGCGAATCTGTGCCGCCAGCGCCGGAAACTTCACCCCCATCGGGCTACCGATCTTCACCGCGCGGGTGCTGGCATCTCTCATCCCCTCCGGGGCGTTGCCGGAGGCGACAAAACCCTCGCGAGCGCGGCGGATCATGTAGGCGATGTCGTTGCCAACCGGGCAGACCATGGAACAGCGCCCGCAGAGTGTGCAACTGTCGTAGATCAGCGGCTCCCACGCCTCGAGCATCGCATCGTCCACTTTTTTACCAAGGCCGATGGTGCTCTTGATGCGCCCCCAGAGTGTGAACTCCTGCTCCCAGATGAGGCGGAATGGCTCCAGCTTGTGGATAGGCGTATAGCGCGGATCGCCTGTCTCGGTGTAGAAGAGGCAGGCATCAGCACACATGCCGCAACTGACGCAGCTGCTGAAGAAGACTGCAGTCGGTGCATCCATCTGCTCACGAAAGGCGTTGAGCCCCCGTTCTAGGGTGGCCTTGCTCATGACTTCACCCCCCTGCGGCCGGCCATGGCGCCGTTGTACCAACGGGCAAACAGGATGGTGAATACGTGCATCAGCTTGGTAAAGGGAAACACCACCATCAGCAGCTCCACACTCAGAATGTGCAGCCCCAGCACCAACGGGTAGGGATCAATCAACCGGTGGAAGGCCAAGTAGCCTGTCAGCATCGGCAGAAAGGTCAACAGCCAGATCAGATAATCCTCGGTACCACTGAGAAAACGTTTTACCGGGTGGGTCAGGCGATCCACCAACATCGCCATCAGTGTCACGATGGTGATGACCGCCACTGCATCAACCAGATGATTTGGCAGGCCGGGCCACTTCAAGCCAAACACACTCTTGATCAGCTCAATGTGGGGGACAAAAAAGAGCAGGCAGATGAGGAACCCGATATGCCAGGCATAACCACCGATCACCGTGAAAGGGGAACGTCTGAAACTGCCAGGATCCGGTAGGGAGCGGCTGAAAACCGTGCGCATGCCCGGACCAAACTCACTGCCACGCGGTTCGGCAAAGTCCGGTTTTCTTCCAAGGAGAAAGATCTCCAAAAAGTGCACCACCACACCGATGACAAACACCGCCAGAGCCAGATCAAATCCCGGCCCCTTAACCCACAGAAGAAAATCGATCTGAGTGCTCATGACGATTTTTCCAGATCATCCACGCTGACTGTTTCATGTTTCGCCACTGCCTGGGCCTGCTGACTCCGATTGAGCGCGCCCGCGACCGCACCGACAGCAAGGCCGGCGGCTACCGAGTAGGCGGCATTTCTGGCGATATCGCTGTCGGGAATGGAGAGTGCCTTATAGAAGCCCCCGCCATCCCAGAAATCGGGTTCGGAGCAACCCAGACAGCCGTGTCCCGACTCCACCGGCCAGCTGGTGCCCTGATTCCACTTGGCAGTGGCGCAGGCGTTATAGGTGCTCGGACCCTTGCAGCCGAGGCGGTAGAGGCACCAGCCCTTGCGTGCGCCTTCGTCGTCAAAGGTTTCGGCAAACAATCCCTTATCGTAGAAGGGCCGACGGTAGCAACGGTCGTGGATGCTCTTGCCATAGAAGACCTTGGGGCGTCCCAGCTCATCCAACTCCGGGATCGAGCCGAAGGTCAGAAAGTGCGCCAGCACACCGGTGATCACCACCGGAATCGGCGGACAGCCTGAGACGTTGATCACCGGTTTGTCCTTGACGATCTCAGAGACCGCCACCGCTCCGGTCGGGTTGGGATCGGCATGCGGCAGACCGCCAAAGGCGGCGCAACTACCCACGGCTATCACAGCGGCGGCACCGGCCACCGTCTCCTGCAACATATCGAGATTGCTGATACCGGCAATGGTGGAGTAACCAGGGTTCTTTAGCGGAATCGAGCCATCGACAACTACCAGGTATTTACCGGCATTCTCGTGCATCGCCGCTTCGCGGGCCGCCTCCGCGGCATCACCTGCCGCGGCCTGTAGTGTGTGATGGTAGTCGAGGGAGATATGGTCAAAGATGAGGTTTTCCAGGGTGGGTGCGTGGCTGCGGGTGAGGGACTCGGTACAGCCGGTGCACTCCTGGAAGGAGAGCCAGATTACCGATGGACGTCTGGCCTTCTCCAGGGCCGCAGCAACCGCCGGCACCATCGAGGGCGGCAACGCCATCATCGAGGCTGTAGCAGTGCAAAACTTCAGAAAACCCCGCCGCGACACCCCTCTGAGCCGCAGGCTTTCGCCCAGTGTTTTTATTTCAGCCATCACACTCGCCCCTCTGTCACGCCTTCTGCCCCACCCCCTCGGCCGGAGCAGACAGCTGTTCGCTTAATCGGATTAGGGAATCGGAAATATCCATCGCCTGGGACTTGAGGATCTCGGGGATGGTGGTGATCTCGACCTGCAGGGCGATAACTTCACCCGAGGCGTTTTTGTGCTCGACGACCCAGACCCCGGCAAAGCTGCTCTCGTAGATGGTGCTGCTACCCAAGCTGTCGAGACTGGCCTCAACCTCCCCTTTTCCAAGGGTACCCAGCAGCCGCTGCTGGTCACCGGGAGCGAAGGGGATCGATCTCAGATCGATAGTGGTGGATCTGCCCTGTCGCTGCAATTCGTTGAGGGCATGGAGAATTTCATGCAGCAAGGGAACCACGTTGCCATGACTTTCCGGCAACACTCCAGGTGATTCAACTCGAACGTCGATGCCCCCTAACTGCGCCACGGTACACTCCTAAAGCGACCTTGCAACCTAAGCATATCTCCAGAATAAACCCTTCATACTGACGCAGATCAGGAATTGATTAACTTCTAATCTGCCCCTCGAGTATGCCTAATACCCTTGCCAGTAACGGGGAATTCCCATCTGCTGAGTATAGTCAGAATCCGCTCAATTGCGGGTTCAACTGCGGCCTCAACCGGTGGACTCAGTCGCTCCCCCCACTCCATTGAGGCCGGCTCTATACCCACCAGGCAGCACTGCTCTGGCAATTGCTCTGAGAGCCGTGAGATATCGAGCAGATCTCCTAGGCTCACCTCATGCACACTTTGGCGGTTGCCACTGAGATAGCGATCCATCTCCAGCCCACAAAAGACGCCGATCTCACCGGGCTCGGCTTGCATACGGGCAGCATCCACCACCACCAGGCCATCAGCCCTGGCGATCGGCTCCGCCAGGGTGAAGCTGAGCGTCCCCCCATCCAGACACTCCAGCCCGACCTGTTCACCGAGCTGCCGGCGCAGCCGCTCCACCAGTTGCACTCCCACCCCCTCATCGCTGAACAGTAGATTGCCGATCCCCAGGATCAAAACGTTTTCGATTGACATGCATGGACTCCTGGCGAGAATGGGATTGAACCGTTACGCGGCCTGGCCGTCATAAATCTATCGCAGGAGCGAACCATCCGCCATGTGCCTCGGTATCCCCATGCAGATCAAATCGATCGACGGCTTCACCGCCCGCTGTGAAGCCAAAGGTATCGAGCGCGATGTCAGCCTCTTCATGCTACAGCACGAGACCCTGCAGCCTGACGACTTTGTTGTGGTCCACGTCGGCTATGCAATTCAGAAAGTAACACCTCAAGAGGCCCGCTCCGCCTGGGAGATCTACGACGAGATGTTGAGAAAACTCGATCAGGATGCATGAACTTGCAGTCTGCCAGGCACTGATGCGGCAGGTCGATGAGATAGCGACCCGTGAAGCTGCCGAGCGTGTTACCCGAATCATCCTGCAGATCGGCCCCCTCTCCGGGGTGGTGCCAGAACTGCTGCAACAGGCTTTCACCATCGCCCGCACCGGCACTGTCGCAGAGACGGCAGAACTGGTAACACAGACTCAACCGGTCAGGGTCCGCTGCACTATCTGCGGTGCTGAGAGCGATGCCACTCCCAACCGACTTTTATGTGGCGCATGCGGCGACTATCGGACACAATTGATCGGCGGTGATGAGCTACTGCTGGCGAGCCTGGAGCTCGAGCGGGCCGACAGCAAATAAGCTTCGTCCCCGCTGGCTGGACAATGATTGGAGCGGACTGGAACAACCCGAACTTAAGGACAGGATGAGATAACCATGTGCGATACCTGTGGCTGCAATGTAACTGAGAGCAACCGTCACCTGATCGAAGAGGATGGCAAACACGCCCACACCCAGGACGGCAGCAATGCGGTTGAGGTGCTGGAAAATCTGCTCAGCGAAAACGATCGCCAAGCGGCCCACAACCGTCACCACTTCGACAGCCACGGCGTACTCACTATCAATCTGATGTCCTCCCCCGGCAGTGGCAAGACCAGCCTACTCGAGGCCACCGTGCAGGCCCTGGGTGGTGAGTATCGTATCGGTGTGATCGAGGGCGACCTGGAGACCGAAAACGATGCCGAGCGGCTGCGTAGGCTTGGTATCGAAGCGGTACAGATCACCACTGGCACTGCTTGTCATCTGGACGCCCACATGGTCCACAATGCCTTGCACGATCTGAACCTGAGCCGCTTCGACATCCTCTTCATCGAAAACGTCGGCAACCTAGTATGCCCCGCCAGTTTCGACCTGGGCCAGCACCTCAATGTAGCGCTGCTCTCGGTCACCGAGGGCGACGACAAACCGGCCAAATACCCGGTGCTGTTCCGTCCGCCGACAACATCGTGATCAGCAAGGCCGATCTGCTGCGCTACCTGGACGACTTCAGCCCGGAACGTGCCGAAACCGCGATCCGCAACCTGGCCACCGAGGTCCCCATCATCACCCTCTCGGCCAAGAGCGGCTCCGGACTCGACGAGTGGCTCGACTGGCTCCACAGCGAGGCTAACAAACAGCTGGAACGGGTGGTATTGGGCGAGACCCTGACACCAAAGATCCAACTGGAAGGGGCGAAACTGCACTCCCACAACTGATTCATCACGCCAACTGGAGGGTGCAAAGCCCTGCAGTCGGCAATCCTTACATCACCATGCCCATCACTGCCAAACAGTGGCTCGAACAGATCCGCACCCTGCCCCTGCCGAAGCGGGTGCGTATCATGAACGTCTGCGGCGGCCATGAGCGCTCCATCACCCAGGCCGGGCTGCGCGCTGCGCTGCCGAGAAACATCGAACTGATCCCCGGCCCCGGTTGTCCGGTCTGCGTCTGTCCCGAAGAGGATGTCTACCAGGCAATCCAAGCTGGCACTCAACGAATCGGTCATCCTGGTGGCGTTTGGCGACATGCTGCGGGTGCCGGTGAATGTGCCGAAGGATCAACCCCGTTCGCTGGATCAGGCCCACGCCGCCGGCGCTGACATCCGTCCCATCGCCTCGCCGATGGAGGCACTGCAGATTGCCCAGGCTAATCCCGATCGTCAGGTGGTCTTTTTTGCCGCCGGCTTCGAGACCACCACCGCCGGTGGCCTCGCTGCTGGTAGAGGGCATCCCGGAAAATCTCTCAATCTTGCTCTCCGGCCGCCTCACCTGGCCGGCGGTGGCGATGCTGCTCGACTCTGGCACCCCCGGTTTCGATGCCCTGGTCGCCCCAGGGCATGTCGCCACCGTGATGGGACCGGAGGAGTGGCAATTTGTGGTGGATAAACACCACATCTCCACCGCCGTAGCGGGCTTCACCCCGGAGAGCCTGCTGGCAGCGACCTATTCCGTGCTGCGCCAGTTGATCGATGGCAAACAGTTTCTCGACAACTGCTATCCGGAACTGGTTCGGCCCGGCGGTAATCCCAGCGCCAAACAGCATCTCAATGCATCGATGCAGGTGGTGGACGCCAACTGGCGCGGTATAGGAACCATCCCTGCCTCAGGCTTCAAACTGCGCGAGGCTTTTGCCGAAGCGGATGCCCGGTTGCGTTTCCCCGAGTATGAAGAACCTGCGCGCCGACGTGCCGGTGAGATGCCGCCGGGTTGCGACTGCGCCCAGGTGGTGCTTGGGAGAAAATACCCCAATCAGTGCCGCCTCTACGGCAACGCCTGCACCCCGCGCAACCCGGTCGGCCCCTGCATGGTCTCCGACGAGGGCGCCTGCCGCATCTGGTGGAGTGGCGGGAATGCGTTCCTCCAGGTCTGATACCCTTCTCTTCCTCAGCCGCCACGTAAAGTCCTGTAATTCGTAGGAGCATCCGCTTGCGGCGCGAATTATCGACGACGCTGATCTTCGCGCCGCAAGCGGACGCTCCTACGGACTCAATTCCTTTGATATAGGCACATGGGACAGGGCCAGAAACACGATCTCTTCCACCTCAGGTACCGGTTTTCCCAAATTGAATTAGCCACCCCGGCCAGTGTCTATACTCTGGAGTAACAGAGTAGATTGCTTGGTTATTTGCCATGAGAGAGTTGGGACAATGGCTTGCGAGGAAGATTTCCGAGTGGCTGGTCAAAGAAGGCCCGCCGCCTAACTCTCCACTGTGTGACTTCAACCGCCTCTGCTATGAGCTGCGTCCCGGCGATATCCTACTGCTCGAGGGGCGCAGTCCGGGTCAGCGAGGTGATCAAGATCATCACCCAGAGTTCATGGACTCACTCTGCACTCTATATTGGCCGCCTCTACGACATCGCCGAACCAAAACTGCGCAAGCGGGTCAAGGATGCCTACCAAGGTGATCCCAACCAGCAGCTGATCATCGAGGCCCTATTGGGCGAGGGCACCATCGTCGCCCCCATCTCGAAATACCGCATGGAACACCTGCGCATCTGCCGCCCCAGCGGCCTCGAACCGAGCGATGCACAGCGGATCATCGCCTATGTGATCAGACACCTCGGCAGCGGTTACGATGTACGGCAACTGCTCGACCTAGCCCGCTTCCTCTTTCCCTGGACCATCCTGCCCAGACGCTGGCGCTCCAGTCTGTTTGAACATAACGTAGGCGGCCCAACTCGCACCGTCTGCTCCTGTCTGCTCGCCGAAGCCTACAACCTGGTCAACTTCCCGATCCTGCCTTTCATCGACCGGGGAGACGATGGCAGCATCCGCTTTTTCAAGCGCAATCCCCGCCTCTTCACCCCCAAGGATTTCGACTACTCCCCCTACTTCGACATCATCAAGTACCCCTTCCTCGGACTGGATGATCTGGGTGTCTATCGCCGTCTGCCCTGGTGCGATGACAGGGTGCTCTACAATGATAATGAGATCGAGTTCTCCAACCAGGCCCGCGAGCACTGTGATCCCTGCACCCCCAAACTGAGGCTTGCCGAGATGCATCCAGATGAGCGGGACGGAACAGATCCTGAGCGGACAGGGGGAGATGAAGATCAGCCTGAGCGATCATCCCCGCTGCGGGAGGTTAAGTCATGAGTGGCGTTGGAATCATCCTGATCGGGGTCATCCTATGGGGGCTGATCTATGCTGCGGCATCGGCCCCCATCTGGCTGCTGTTGCCACCCAGCCTGCTGCTGGCACTGCAACTGGGTGGACTGCTCACCCCCCTCTGGTCGATCCCATTCTGGCTGGCCTATGCCCTCGGCCTATCACTCTATGCCCTGCCCGAGCAGCGCCGTCGCTGGATCAGCACACCGCTGTTGAAGCGGTTCCGCCAAGTGATGCCGGCGATCTCCCGAACCGAACAGGAGGCGCTGCAGGCGGGCAGCGTCGGGTGGGACAGCGAACTGTTCAGTGGCCAGCCCGACTGGCAGAAGCTGTTCAGCCAACCGGCGCCGCAACTGAGCGCAGAAGAGCAGGCCTTTATCAACGGCCCGCTCGAGCAACTCTGCCGGATGCTCGATGACTGGCAGATCACCCATCAGGACTATGATCTGCCGCCGGAGGTCTGGGCCTTCATCAAGCAGTGCGGTCTATTTGGGCTGATTATCCCAAAGAAATATGGTGGCCTGGAGTTCTCCGCCCTCGCCCATTCCACCATCGTGATGAAGCTTGCCAGCCGCAGCATCACCGCCGCAGTCACCGTGATGGTGCCCAACTCCCTCGGCCCGGCCAAGCTGCTGCTCCACTACGGCAGCGATGCGCAGAGGCGGCGCTATCTGTTCAAACTCGCCAGCGGTGAAGAGATCCCCTGCTTCGCCCTCACCGGTCCACAGGCAGGCAGCGATGCCGGGGCGATGCCCGACAGCGGCGTGGTGGAGTATGGCGAGTTCAAAGGCGAGCAGGTGCTCGGCATCCGCCTCAACTGGGAGAAGCGCTACATCACCCTGGCCCCGGTTGCCACACTGATCGGGCTCGCCTTCAAGCTCCACGACCCCGCGCATTTGCTGGGTGAAGAGAGCGAGCCCGGCATTACCCTGGCGCTGATCCCGCGCCAGACCCCTGGAGTGAGCATCGGCAAACGCCACTTGCCGCTCAATATCCCATTCCAGAATGGCCCCATCAGCGGCCGGGATGTGTTCATCCCGCTCGACTGGGTAATCGGTGGCCGCGACGGCATCGGTCAGGGCTGGCGCATGCTGATGGAAAGCTTGGCGGAAGGCCGCGGCATCTCCCTGCCGGCGCTGGCCACCGGCGCCAGCAAAGCAGCCTGCCGCTATACCGGCGCTTATGCCCGGATTCGTCGCCAGTTTGGTCAGCCGATCGGCCGCTTTGAGGGGATAGAAGAGGCCTTAGCCCTGATCGCTGGCGCCAACTATCAGATGGATGCCGCCCGCCTGCTGACCCTGGCTGCCCTCGATCGCGGCGAACACCCCTCGGTGGTCACCGCCATCGTCAAATACCACCTCACCGAACGCTACCGCGAGGTGATCAACCAGGCGATGGATATCCAGGCCGGCAGCGGCATCTGCCTCGGCCCCAACAACCTGCTGGCCCGCCCCTATCAGGCGATCCCGATCGCGATCACGGTGGAGGGGGCAAACATCCTCACCCGCAACATGATCATCTTTGGCCAGGGCGCGCTCCGTGCCCACCCCTATCTGCTGCGTGAACTTACGCCGCCCTGCTGGCCGATTCCCGCGAGGCAGTGATCCAGTTCGACCAGGCCCTGTTTGGCCATGCGCATTTCATATTGGGCAATCTGGCGCGCAGCCTCTGGCTCGGTCTGAGCCGTGCGCTGTTTGCCTCTACACCACTGCCTGGCTTTGCCGGACGCAGCCTACAACATCTGCAGTGGATGAGCAGCGGCTTTGCCCTAGCCGCCGATCTGACCCTGCTCTCGCTGGGCGGGGCATTGAAACGCAAAGAGCGCCTCTCAGCCCGGCTTGGCGACATTCTCAGCGAACTCTACATCGCCAGCGCACTGCTGAAACACTTTGCCGATGAGGGCTCCCAGCAAGAGGATCTGCCACTGCTGCGTTGGGCCATGGCCGACAGCCTTATTCGTATCCAGCGGGCCTTTTCTGCACTGCTGCACAATCTGCCGCTACGCCCCCTCGCCTGGCTGTTAAGGATCGCCATCTTCCCCAGCGGCATGCCATTCAAAGCCGCCTCCGACCAGCTCGACGACCAGCTCGCGCGGCTGCTGCAAACCCCCGGCAACCCACGCGATCGGCTGACCGCGCATGTCTTCAGCAGCAACGATCCTGGCGAACCGGCTGGGCGGCTGGAGCTGGCGCTCAAGGCGGTCAGTCTGGCGGCACCAATCGAGAAGACCCTGCGCCAGGCACGCCGCGCTGGACAGATCATCGGCGACAGCCGTGCCGCTCAGCTCAACAGTGCACTAGAATTGGGAATTATCACCCACACTCAAACTAAAACCTTGCGCCAGGCCGAACAGTGGATCGACCAGGTGACCCAGGTTGACGCCTTCGATGGACTGACACCCCAGACCAGACAGGCGGTGCAAGAAGAATCACAACGGGGCGTTGCCTAACTAGCGAGTTGGAGGAGCCAGATGGAACAGCGAGACTCAGCATGTCGACCGGTCTACATCATCGACGGCAGCCGCACCCCATTTCTCAAGGCCCGCGGCACCCCCGGCCCCTTCAGCGCCAGCGATCTGGCAGTCGCCGCCGGCCGGCCGCTGCTGGCCCGACAGGCCAGACTCTCCCCGGCCCAGCTGGATCAGGTAATCCTCGGCTGTGTCGGGCCCGATCCCGATGAGGCCAACATCGGTCGTCTGCTAGCGCTGCGGCTCGACTGCGGCAAACAGGTACCGGGCTGGACCGTGCAACGCAACTGCGCCTCCGGCCTGCAAGCGGTCGATAGCGCCGCGATCGAGATCGCCAGCGGTCGTGCCGAACTGATACTGGCCGGCGGCAGCGAGGCGATGAGCCGCCAGCCGCTGCTGCTGAACATGAAGATGGTCGGCTGGCTCGCCCAGTGGCAGCGCAGCCGCGGCCTAATCGCCCGTAGCCAGCAGCTGAGCCGGCTGCGGCCTGCCCACTTTCAGTTCATCATTGCCCTGCTGCGCGGCCTCACCGACCCCACAGTGGGGCTCTCCATGGGACAAACTGCGGAGAACCTGGCAACCCGTTTCAGCATCGATCGGGAGATGATGGACCGCTTCGCCCTGGCCAGCCACCGACGGCTACAGCAGGCGATGCAGGAGGCGCGTCTCGACGAGATCGAGCCCCTGTTCGATCACCAGGGTCGGCTCTATGACCACGACGATGGCCTGCGCGCCGATTCCAGCCTGGAGAAGCTCGCCACCCTGAAAGCGGTGTTTGATCCACCCTACGGCCGGGTTAGCGCCGGCAACAGTGCCCAGATAAGCGATGGTGCGGCGCTGNTGCTGCTCGCCTCGGAACACGCAGTGGAGCGCTTCCAGCTGCAGCCAATGGGGAGACTCATCGATAGCCACTGGGCCGCACTCGACCCAGCCCAGATGGGACTTGGACCAGTGCACGCGATGGCGCCACTGCTACAGCGCAACCAGTTGGAGAGTGATCAGATCGACGCCTGGGAGATCAACGAGGCGTTCGCCGCCCAGGTGCTTGCCTGCCTTGCCGCCTGGCAGGATGGCGACTATCTGCAGCGGGAGCTGGGTATCGAACAGCCAATGGCGCCGATCTCTGAGGAGCGGCTCAATCGCAACGGCGGCGCCATCGCCATCGGACATCCGGTCGGTGCCAGCGGCGCCCGGTTAGTACTGCATCTGCTAAAACGCCTACAGCAGGAGGGGGGGCAATTCGGCATCGCCAGCCTCTGTATCGGCGGCGGACAGGGTGGCGCAATACTTGTGGAGCGTGTGTGATGGATAGACATTGGCGAATTGAGTGGGACCAAGAGCAGCTCGCCTGGCTCCACTTCGACATGGCCGAAAGCAGCGTCAACCTGCTCTCTCTGGAGACACTCGAGGTGCTCGACAGCCAGCTGCAGAGCCTGCAACACTCTGCTGCCAAAGGCTTGGTGATCCTCTCCGACAAACCCGCTGGATTCATGGCCGGTGCTGACGTGAAGGGGTTCGCACTGCCCTCCAGCGAGGAGCAGATCAAGGCCCATCTGCAACAGGTGCATACCATCCTGCAGCGACTGGAAGAGCTGCCCTTCCCAAGCCTGGCGCTGATCCACGGTTTCTGCCTGGGTGGCGGTCTGGAGCTGGCGCTGGCCTGTGACTACCGCATCGCACGGGATGATCCCGCCACTCGGCTCGGTTTTCCCGAGGTGCGCCTGGGCATCTTCCCCGGTTACGGCGGTACCGCGCGCAGTTTCGAAACACTGGCTCCGCTGGATGCGCTCCGACTGATGCTAAGCGGTCGCAACGTCANTGCCCGCCGGGCACTGCGTATCGGCCTGGTGGACCGAATCGCTGCCGAGCGGTTGGAACGGATTACCGCCCGCCATCTGCTCAAGGAGGCACCGCCGAAGCAGCGTCCAAAGCTATCGCAGCGAATCCTCAACAGCCGACCGCTGCGCCTCCCGCTGGCCTGGATGGTGGAGCGGCAAACAGCAAAACGGGTGCGCAAGGCGCACTACCCCGCACCCTTTGCCCTGATTGACCACTGGCGGCACGCCGGTGATCAGCGTGCACAGCTGTTTGAGGGTGAGGCCCAGCGAGTCTCCAGACTGCTGCGCAGCGAGACTGCACAAAACCTGATCCGCGTCTTCTTCCTGCAGGAGCGGCTCAAATCCCTTGGCAGCGACAGCGGTTTCAAGCCGCAGCATCTGCATGTGATCGGTGGCGGAGTCATGGGTGGGGATATTGCCGCCTGGTGTGCTCTCAAGGGGCTCAGGGTCTCACTGCAGGATCGGGAGGCGAAGTATCTCAGCCGGGCATTGGCCAGCGCCCACCAACTCTTCAGCAAGAGGCTCAAATCCCGGCGCGAGGTGCAGGCAGCGATGGATCGGCTGATGCCAGACCCCAAAGGCAATGGCATCGCCCACGCCGATGTAATCATTGAGGCGGTGTTCGAGGATGCTCGGGTGAAACAGTCGCTGTTCCGTAAACTAGAGGCCAGGGCGCGCCCCAATGCACTGCTCGCCAGCAACACTTCCAGCATCCCGCTGGAGATTATCGGCGTGGCGATGCGCCGTCCTGAACGGTTGATCGGACTGCACTTTTTCAATCCGGTTGCGCGAATGCAACTGGTAGAGGTGGTGCATGGTGAGCAGACCACCGCTGAGCAGGTCAGCCGCGGCGCCAGTTTTGCCAGGCGCATCGGTAAGCTGCCGGTGCCGGTCAAGAGCTATCCCGGTTTTCTGGTCAACCGGGTCCTGATGCCCTACCTGCTGGAGGCGATGGAACTGCTTGAGGAGGGCGTCCCTGGGCCGGTGATCGACAAGGCAGCGGTAGACTTCGGCATGCCGGCGGGACCGATCGAACTGGCCGATCGGGTTGGACTCGACATCTGCCTGGCAGTGGCGAAGGAGCTCTCCGCCCACTACCCGTTCAAACTACCGGGACAACTGGAATTTATGGTTAGAGAGAGCAAGCTGGGATTGAAGAGTGGTGAGGGATTCTATCGCTGGGAGAAAAAACGTCCGCTCAAGCAGCGTTTTGATGCCTTCTATCATGCCCCCAACGACCTGGCCGAACGGCTGATCTTCCGCCTGCTAAACGAGGCAGTAGCTTGCTTTCGCGAAGGAGTGGTGGAGGATGCCGATCTGCTCGATGCGGGGATCATCTTCGGCACCGGTTTTGCTCCCTTCCGCGGTGGCCCCATGCACTACATCAAAAATGGCGGACTGCAGCAGATGCGCCAGCGCATTCAAGAGCTGGAACGCCGCCACGGCAAGCAATTCCACCCCGATTCAGGCTGGACTAACCTGGGGAGGGTTTAGCATGTTATGGTTCGACCAAATCAACGCAGGTGTACCGAACTCGGACGTTCCAACAACGACAATAACCAACGGGTTACAACAACCGTGAACACCGATTACATCAGTTACGCTCAGGCAGACACCCTTGGCAGACTCTTTCAACAGCGGCTGCGCCGCAGCCCGGACGCCACCGCCTATATCGAATACGATCGCGAACAACAACGCTGGATCAAATACAGCTGGCGCGAAACAGCCGCGGAAGTAGCCCGCTGGCAGGCTGCGCTGCAACGCGAAAAGCTTAAACCGGGCGATCGCATCGCACTGATGCTGCGCAATTGCCGACACTGGTCCATCTATGATCTGGCTGCCCAGGGGCTGGGGCTGGTGATCGTTCCGATCTACACCAACGACCGGCCCGAGAACATCGGTTACATCCTGCAGGATGCTGGGGTGAAACTGTTACTGCTGGAGAATCATGAGCAGTGGCAGAGCCTGCAGCAGATCCAGCATCAATTGGCCGGCCTGGCACGGATCGTCACCCTGCAGACGGTTGAGTCAGAGATCCCCCAGCCACGACTGCTGCATCTCGACGCTTGGTTGCCCGCCACTGCCGGCAAGTATCAGGCTGTTGATCTCGACACTAACGCCCTTGCCACCATCGTCTATACTTCCGGCACCACCGGTCGCCCCAAAGGGGTAATGCTGAGCCACCGCAACATCCTCTGGGACATCGAGGCCGGGCTCAAGCTGATCGATGTCTTCAGCAACGACCTGTTCCTCTCCTTCCTGCCGCTCTCCCATGCCTTGGAACGCACCGTCGGCTACTATCTGCCGATCGTCGCCGGCTCTCGGGTCGCCTATGCCCGTTCCATCCCGGAACTGGCGGAGGATCTCCAGCAACTGCGGCCCACAGTGCTGATCGCGGTACCACGCATCTTTGAACGGATCTACAACAAACTGATGAGCGCGCTGGATGAGGGGCCGACGCTCAAACGCAAGTTGTTTGAGTCAGCCGTGCAGACAGGCTGGCAAAACTTCAACTACCAGCAGGGGCGCGCGCACTGGTCGCCGAGACTGCTCGGCTGGCCGCTGCTGGAGCGGCTGGTGGCAAAGAAACTGCAGCAACGACTCGGCGGTCGACTGCGCATCGCTGTATCAGGCGGCGCGCCGCTCACCGCAGAGATCGCCAGAACCTTCGTCGGCTTGGGGGTGCCAATCCTGCAGGGTTATGGCTTAACCGAGACCAGCCCAATCATTGCGGAGAACACCCATGCGGACAACATCCCCGATAGTGTCGGCCTTATCCTGCCGGGAATCGAGGCGCGCATCGGTGAGAATGATGAACTGCAGGTGCGCAGCCCGACGGTGATGCTGGGCTACTGGAACAATCCGCAAGCCACTGCCGAAACCATCGATCCAGATGGCTGGCTGCACACCGGTGACAAGGTGAAGATCGAGCAGAACCACCTCTTCATCACCGGTCGGATCAAAGAGATCATCGTGCTAGCCAATGGCGAGAAGGTTCCACCCGCCGATATGGAGATGTGCATCGCACTCGACCCACTGTTTGAACAGGTGCTGGTGATCGGCGAGGGGCGCCCCTATCTGAGCGCCATGGTGGTACTCAATCCGAAGCAGTGCGAGCATGAGGGGATCGATATCGAAAACCTCTCAGTAGACGGTGCGCTCAACAAGCGGCTGCTGGAACGTATCAGCAGCCATCTGGGCAGCTTTCCTGGTTATGCGCAGATACGCCGTCTAGCCGTAATTGATGAGCCATGGACGGTAGAGAATAGCCTGCTAACGCCAACCCTCAAGGCGCGCCGCCATCGCATTATCGAGCGCTATTCAGATCAGCTCGAAGCGCTCTACACGCGCCACAGCTGATATCCTCAGGCGTCAGAGCGGGCGTCAGAAAAACAGCGGAAGAAGTTCTTCCGAGTCTGCTCCGCCAGCGCCTCCACTGAAAGCCCCCGCAAATCGGCGATGCATTCAGCCACCTTTGCGACATAGAGCGGCTGGTTCGGTTTGCCACGGTGAGGCACCGGAGCCAGATAGGGTGAGTCGGTCTCGATCAAGAGCCTGTCGAGGGATACTGCCTGCGCCACCTGACGTAGCGCTTCGGCATTCTTGAAAGTGACTATGCCAGAGAAGGAGATATAGAATCCCATCTCCAGGGCGCGCTCTGCCATCGCCTGATCTTCGGTGAAACAGTGCATCACCCCGCCGGCCTCGCCGGCCCCCTCCTCCTCCATAATCGCCAGGGTATCGGCCTTGGCCGCCCGGGTGTGAATGATCAGCGGTTTGCCACAGCGCCTCGCCGCCTGGATATGGGTGCGAAAACGCTGACGCTGCCACTCCAGCTCCCCCTTGCCGTGAAAATAGTCGAGACCGGTCTCACCGATCGCCACCACCTTGGGATGGGCAGCCAGCTCAATCAGTTCATCGGCTGAGGGCTCTTTGCGCTCCCGATCGTTGGGATGCACCCCGACCGAGATCGAGATCTCGGTATGTGCCTCCACCAGCGCAACCATCGCTGGCCAAGACTCCAGGTCGATGGAGACGCACAACATGTGTTCGACACCGGCAGCCTTGCTGGCCTGCATAAAGCGTTCGAAGTCGTTATCGTAGGGCGCCAGATCAACACGATCCAGATGACAATGGGAATCCACCAGCATGCTTGCAGGCCTTTAAGTCAGGGGAAAGGGAGAGAGGTCAGAGGGTATGGGTCGGACGATCCGATTTCAGCGCACCCGCGAGAATGGTCTCGATCTTGTTGCGCGCGGCGCCACCATCCTGGTCGCTGAACTGCACGCCGATACCGGAAGCGCGATTGCCCTCGGCGCCGATCGGGGTGATCCAGATGATCTTGCCCGCCACCGGGATGCGCTCCGCCTCGTCCATCAGCGTCAGCAACATGAAGACTTCATCACCGAGGTTGTACTTTTTGCTAGTGGGGATAAAAAGGCCACCGTTTTTGACAAACTGCATATAGGCGGCATACAAGGCGTTTTTATCCTTGATGGTGAGTGAAAGTATCCCCTGTCTCGCTCCGCCTGCCGGCATGGTTCACCTGTCTCTGATGCTGGTTATCTATTGGCTGCGCGACCCATCCAGTCGATAGTCAGGCTCTCCAGCAACAGCTGGGAATTCAGATTGGCCTCAACGTCCTGGCGCGCCCGATAGAGGCGCTGAAGATTGCGCTGTAACTCGCCTGAGTCTAGCCGTTCCGCCAGTTGCTTGAAAGTCTCCCGTCGATCTTTATTGAAGAGTGTGACAGGCTGCTCTACTGCCTGCAGCTGCAACAAATCGATCAGCCAGCCACTCCACCACTCGAACAGCATATTGAGGTCCTGCTTCGCCCAGTCGGCGGCAACCTTGACCGGATCGGTGCGCCCCTCGGCCAACGCAATAAAGGCTGTGAGCAGTGAATCCCGCTGCTCAAGCAGCGCACTGTCATCCAGTTCCAGCGCCCGCAGCGGGGCGCCGCCAGCAAGCGCCAGCAACATCGCAGGATCGCCGTGATTCACCTGTGCCTCGAGCCAGGGCAGCGCCTGCTCTGCCGGCGGGGTGGCAAAACCGATCAGCTGGCAACGACTGCGGATGGTTGGCAACAACCGCGAGGGCCGGTCGCTGATCAGTATCATCAGCGTGCCCAGCGGGGGCTCTTCGAGGGTCTTGAGAAAGGCGTTTGCAGCCGAGTTGCTCATCCGCTCTGCCGGGCGCAGCAGGACGATCCGATGGCTGCCGGCGGTTGAAGTCAGAGTCGTGCTGAAGGCGAGCCCGCGAATCGTATCGACCAGGATCTCGCCGCTCTTACTCTCCACATCCGGAGCGATGTTGGTGAAGTCGGGATGCACACCACTGGCGAGCAGATGACAGGGCTGACAGTGACCGCAGGGCAGGCCGGAGCTGTCGGGTTCCTGACAGAGCAGTGACTTGGCAAACAGCTGCGCAAACAACTCCTTACCAACACCTTGGGGACCAGAGAAGAGCAGCGCATGGGGCAGCCGGCCGCTGTCACGCATCTGCTGCAAACGTGACCAGATGGTGTTCTGCCAAGGGAGCAGCGTCATCATCTATCCTCCCAGACGCTGGATAAAACGCTCCAGCTCACGACTGATCTGCTGCTGTACCTGCGCCAGGGGCAGTGAGGCATCGATCAGCCTGACCCGCTCCGGCTGATCCGCCGCGATCTGCAGGTAACCCTGACGGACCCGCTGGAAAAAGTGCTGCTGCTCGCTTTCGAACCGATCCGGCGCCGAGCGCTGCCCGGCCCGTGCCAGACCAACCTCCACCGGCAGGTCGAGCAGCAGGGTTAGATCGGGGCGCAGATCCCCCTGCACAAACTGCTCGAGTTGGGCGATGCGCGCCGTCTTCAGCCCTCGGCCACTGCCCTGGTAGGCGTAACTGGCATCGGTGAAGCGGTCACATAGCACCCAGGTTCCCTGTGCCAGGGCAGGCAGGATCTTCTGCTGCAGATGCTCGGCACGCGCCGCGAACATCAACAGCAGTTCGCTATCGTGGGCCATCCCCTGATGCTGATGCCCCAATAGCAGTTCACGGATCGCCTCGCCCAGCGGGGTGCCACCCGGTTCGCGGGTAAACAGAACCTGCTTGCCCTGCGCTTCCAACTGCTGGCGAATAAAGTCGAGGTTGCTGCTCTTGCCTGCCCCCTCGCCTCCTTCAACGGTAATAAATCTGCCCTGCTTCTGTTTCATCGCTTCAACTGATATTTGCGCACCGCCTGGTTGTGTGCCTCCAGGGTAGCCGAGAATTTATGGCCGCCATTGCCGGTGGCGACAAAGTAGAGTGCATCCCCTTCGGCTGGATGCAGTACCGCCTCAATCGCTGCTGCTCCCGGCATGGCGATCGGGGTTGGAGTCAGGCCTGCATGTACGTAGGTGTTGTAGGGAGTGTCCTGTTTCAGATCGCGGCGACGGATGTTGCCATCATAGCGCTCTCCCATGCCGTAGATCACGGTAGGGTCGGTCTGCAGCCGCATACGCTTCTGCAGACGCCGGATAAACACTCCGGCGATCTGCGGGCGCTCCTCCGGCAGTCCCGTTTCACGCTCAACGATGGAGGCGAGAATCAGCGCCTCATAGGGGCTCTTCAGGGGCAGTTCTGGCTGGCGCTGCTGCCAGGCCTGTTCCAACGTCTCTCTCATCCGTGCATAGGCGCGCCGCAGCAGATCCAGATCACTGGTACCCTTGGGAAAGTGGTAGGTGTCGGGAAAGAATCGACCCTCGGGATGCTCGTTTGCATGGCCGATCTGTTGCATGATCTGCACATCTGTGGCACCTCGCAGAGTATGGAGCAATACCGGGTCACGATCTATCGCCGCCATCATCTGCTTGAAGGTCCAACCTTCGACCAGGGTCAGGCTGTAGTGGGTGACCTTGCCGGCAACCAGCAACTCAAGCAGCTCTATTGGTGTGGTGCCCGCCGGGATCCGATACTCCCCCGCCTTGAGGCGGCTGGCCAGACCACTCTGGCGCGCCAACAGACGCAGCAGCAGCGGCTGATCAATCACTCCCAGTTGCTTAAGATCCACCGCCAGCTGGCGTACCGTGTCACCCTGATCCAGCTGATAAAGCAGCCCGTCGGCGGGCAGATTGAGCGGCATCTCCTGGAACTGCTGGTACTCCATCCAGGCCCAGGCGATGAGGAGACTGGAGACAAAGATCAGGGCGCCAAATATCCGTTGCAGCATAGCGAGTGATTCTACTCCATTGCCTGTCTGATGGGAGAGACAGAGATAGGATTGATGATTCTGTTGGCATAGAGACTCAGCCTGAGCTGAGGAGTGTTGCATCCCGCTGGCCAAAGGCGCGCTGCCTGACCGTCTCCACGAGTTCGCTCGGGATCAGCTTGGGATCAAATTTGTGTGCAGCGAAGCGGGCCACCAACACGATGCCGATCAGGGAGTTGCAGATAAAAACCCCATCTGCCGTGCCCAACTCGTCGACACCCAGATCTCTGATCAGGCAATCGATGCCTAAGGCACGGGCACTCTCCAGCACCAGGCCACGCATTACACCCGCAACCCCGCAACGAGAGAGATCCGGGGTGATCAGCCCACCATTCTTGAGCAGGAACAGATTGCTTTGGGTCCCTTCGATAACCCGCCCTTCGATATCCAGCATCACCCCCTCGGGGATCGCCGGGTCATCCCACTCATTGCGCGCCAGTACCTGTTCCAGTCGACAGAGGTGTTTGATACCGGCCAACGCAGGATTGATGCCCAACCGGGTATCACAGAGACGCAGCTCGATACCCTCACGGAACCAGTAGCGAGGAAACTCGGGCCAGGGGTGGAAAGAGAGAATGCGCCGGGTGCTGGCGGGCGTGGGAGAACGATAGCCGCGCCCACCGCTGCCACGGGTATGCAGGATCTTCAGAACACCCTGCTGCGCCCCACTGATGAGCGATTCGGCTTCCGACCAAAGTAGATCCCGCGGCAAAGGCGGCAGGCCAAGGCGTCTCTCGCCTTCGGCCAGCCGCGCCATGTGGCGTTCCCAGAGACGTGGTCGTGAAGCGGCTACAGCAATGGTTTCAAACAGCCCGTCACCATAGTGCAGACCGCGATCTGAGGCGGGGATTTGCTCAGTAGTGATGCCGTCGATCAGCATACGGAATGGACTGACCTGGAAAGGAATCGGAGCCCGCTGAGGGGCTCCGATCCGGGTCATTCAGGCTTGCTGAACACCAGACTGCCGTTGGTGCCGCCAAAACCGAAGGAGTTGGACATAGCCACGTCGATGGTCATCTCGCGGGCTGTGTTGGGTACATAGTCGAGATCGCAATCCGGATCCTGGTTCTCCAGATTGATGGTCGGTGGTGCCACCTGATCGCGAATCGCCAGGATGGTGAAGACTGCCTCGGCACCACCTGCTGCACCCAGCATGTGACCAGTCATCGACTTGGTCGAGCTGACACAGAGCTTATAGGCATGGTCGCCAAAGGCGCGCTTCACGCCCTGGGTCTCGGCCAGATCGCCGGCCGGGGTCGAGGTACCGTGGGCATTCAGGTAGTTAACCTGTTCCAGGTTGATGCCCGCATCCGCCAACGCCAGCTGCATGCACTTGGCGGCACCAGAGCCATCCTTAGAGGGGGCGGTCATGTGATAGGCATCGGAGTTCATCCCCACACCGACCAGCTCAGCGTAGATCTTCGCGCCACGGGCCTTGGCATGCTCATACTCCTCTAGCACCACCACGCCGGCACCGTCGCTCAGTACGAAGCCGTCACGGTCGCGATCCCAGGGGCGACTGGCCGCCTGCGGATCATCGTTGCGCCGGGAGAGCGCACGGGCTGCGGCAAAGCCACCGAGCCCGACCGGTGAGGTCGCCATCTCAGCGCCGCCGGCGACCATCACATCGGTGCGGCCATGGCGGATCATCATCGCCGCCTCGCCGATGCTGTGAGCACCACTGCTGCAGGCGGAGACGATGGAGTAGTTGGGACCTTTGAGCCCATACTTGATCGACAGATTACCGGAGACCATGTTGATGATGTTGGCCGGCACAAAGAATGGAGAGATCTTGCGCGGGCCACCATCGATATAGGCCTGGTAGCTGTTCTCAATACCGGTGATACCGCCGATACCGGAGCCGATCAACACGCCGATCCGATCTGCATTCTCCTCAGTCACCTCGAGACCAGAGTCCTCGATCGCCTGACAGCCTGCAGCCACGCCATAGTGGATGAACTTATCCATCTTCTTGGCATCTTTCTTCGGCACGTAATCGGTGATTTCAAACCCGTAGATCGGCCCGCCGAAACGGGTGGTGAAGGGCCCGACATCGAAATGGGTGATCGGTTGAATACCGCTTTTCCCCGCGAGAATGTTCTCCCAGGACGACGGCACATCCAGTCCGACAGGTGCAATCATGCCAAGCCCGGTAACGACTACCCTTCTTGCAGTCATTGAAGACTACCCCCCTATTGATTTAGGCCCAATAAAGCAAAAGGCCGCACCCCGCAGATACGGGGAGTGATGCGGCCCACACGAAATTCGCCGATTGGATCAGCTGTGTGAGGTGATGTAGTCGACAGCCAGTTGCACTGTGGTAATCTTCTCAGCCTCTTCATCAGGAATCTCGGTTTCGAATTCCTCTTCAAGGGCCATTACCAGCTCAACAGTGTCGAGAGAATCTGCGCCGAGGTCGTCAACAAAAGACGCTTCGAGAGTTACTTCGTCCTCTTTGACACCCAGTTGTTCAACGACAATTTTCCTAACGCGCTCTACAACGTCACTCATCTTCTTAATTTCCTCTGGGATATTCGCCGGCCTACTCTGGCCGATGCGCTATTGTATGCTCAAACTTTCTATGAGAAAAGCATAAACTGTACTTATGCAGCACCACAAAAAAATGAGCGGTTTATCTTAAAATTCAATCGGATACCTCTATCCTTTCGGATAGAGAATCAACTTAAAGCAACTGCTCTTTTAGGCCATATGCATGCCACCATTGACATGCAGTGTTTCGCCCGTGATGTAGGCGCCCGATGCCGAAGCGAGAAACAGCACCGCGTTGGCAACATCCTCGGGCTGGCCCAGCTTCTGCAGCGGGATGCTGTCCACCAGCGCCTTGCGCTGTGCCTCGGGCAACTCCCTAGTCATATCAGTCTCGATAAAACCCGGCGCCACCGAGTTGACGGTAATACCCCGGGAGCCGATCTCCCGCGCCAACGACTTGGTAAAGCCAAACAACCCAGCCTTGGCTGCTGCATAGTTGGTCTGGCCAGCATTGCCCATCGCACCAACCACTGAGGAGATATTGATGATACGACCATGACGCGCCTTCATCATGCCGCGTAGCAGCGCCTTGCTGACCTTGAAAACAGAGCTGAGATTGGTGTCGATGATGTCATTCCACTCCTCATCCTTCATCCGCATCATCAGGTTATCCCGGGTGATGCCGGCATTATTCACCAGCACCGTCGGCACACCAAAATCGGCGCCGATCTGCTTCACTACGGCATCGATGGAGGCCTGATCGGTAACATTAAGGACCATCCCCCGGCCTTTGATGTTAGCCCCTGCGAAACGCTCACTGATCGTATCCGCGCCGCCCTGAGAAGTCGCAGTGCCAATCACTGTCGCCCCTGCGGCTCCCAAGGTGTCGGCAATCGCTGCACCGATACCACGGCTTGCACCGGTTACCAGAGCAATCTCATTTTCCAGATTCATTGCAATGCCTCCAGGGCTTTGGTCAATCCTTCGCTGTCGAACACAGCATAACCGGTCAGCTTGCGGTCGATGCGCTTGTTCAGGCCGGTGAGCACCTTACCTGGACCCGCCTCGATGATGTTCGAGGCACCCTGCGCCGCCATCGACTGAATCGTCTCGACCCAACGCACCGGACTGTAGAGTTGCTCCGCCAGGCAGCGGCGGATCTCATCCGCATCCCCCGATTCGGCCACATCTACGTTGTGGATCACCGGAATCGTTGGCTTGCTGATGGCAATATCCGCCAGGCGCTCGCTGAGGCGCTCAGCCGCTGGGCGCATCAGCGCGCAGTGTGAGGGAACACTCACCGGCAGCGGCAGGGCACGCTTGGCGCCCGCCTCTTTGGCCAGACCACAGGCACGGTCTACCGCCGCCTTGCTGCCGGCAATCACCACCTGACCGGGTGAGTTGTAATTAACCGCCTCAGCGACTTCACTTTCCGCTGCCGCAGCACAGACTTCGCGCACCTTGTCGTCATCAAGGCCAAGGATGGCGGCCATGCCTCCGGTACCTTCCGGGACCGCCTCCTGCATGAAGCGCCCGCGATCGGCCACCAGGCTCACCGCATCGGCAAACTGTAGGGCATCGGCGCAGACCAGCGCGCTGTACTCTCCCAAACTGTGGCCGGCCATGGTGACCGGCTGCGGACCGCCTTCGGCCAGCCAGGCACGCCACACCGCAACACCGGCGGCAAGCATCGCCGGCTGGGTATTGCTGGTCTGATTCAGCATCTCCTTCGGACCCTGCTGAACCAGTTGCCAGAGATCGAAACCCAGTGCATCTGAGGCCTCGTTGAAGGTCTCCAGCACCACCGGGTGGGTCTCCGCCAGGGCACTGAGCATCCCCACCGACTGGGAGCCCTGACCGGGGAATACAATACAGAAATTGGTGTCGCTCATGATTGTTTGTGCAATCCTGTTAGCTAGGGTCAGAATTTGGCGAGCACGGAGCCCCAGGTAAAACCGCCGCCAAAGGCCTCCATCAGCAGGGTCTCGCCGCGTTTGATGCGAGCGTCTCGCACTGCGGTATCCAACGCCAGCGGCACTGAGGCAGCAGAGGTGTTGCCATGCTCGTGCACAGTCACCACCACCTGCTCCATCGGGGTACGCAGCTTCCTCGCGGTCGCCTGGATGATGCGGATGTTGGCCTGATGCGGGATCAGCCAGTCCACATCCGACTTCTGCATGTTGTTGGCTTCAAGAGTCTCGTCGACGATCCGCCCCAGGGTGGTAACCGCCATCTTAAACACCTCGTTGCCACGCATCTCCATGAAGGCATTGCCCTCGCGTAGCGCGCCGTAATTCCGCGAGATCCCGCTCGGGACCCGCAGCATGTTCTCGAAGGCGCCATCGGCGTGCAGATGGGTGGAGATGATG